>NZ_JBWPJP010000014.1:0-59924 GCF_056583855.1 Prevotella sp. C0209C1
CGGAAAAAATCATCCTGCAATTTGAGCTATAGGATACATACTTCTCAAAATCATCCTGCAAAATGAGCTATACGCCTATTATTTCTATGAATAAAAGTTCTGTAATATTATGGAAAGAAGCACAACGCTTGGGGGCTTTTACCATAGAAGATCTTGTAAAGCATCTTTGCAGCATTTACGATATTGACGAAGATACAGCAAAAGCAGATGTAAAAGAATTAGTATATCATTGGGGTGAAATGGGTATTATAGAAGGAGATGACATTCCTGTAGTAACTATTAAGAGAAAGACTGAGGATAAGAAAGATAATCTTTCTAAGGAAAAAGAAAAACAATCTCCTAAAAAAGGCTTTTTTAGAAGATTGTTTAAGCTATAATGTTAGAAAATAATCTTTACTACATTATATAATAGATCTTTATAATTACTTGTTGTAGTGTATAAACATTACATTGTAAGGAGTAATTATAAAGATTTATTTTATATATGTTTTTACAGGTTATTAACAAACCATTCTGCTATTTGTCTTAGCAAGAAGTGGCGTGTGTTACCTCCATGAATGCCATGGTTACGGTTAGTAAAAATGTTTTCCTTAAAGTCTTTATCTGCTTGTACTAACGCTTCTGAATATTCAAAAACGTTTTGTGGGTGTACATTATCATCAGCAAGGCCATGGCATAACAGAAGTTTTGTGTTCATGTTGTGTACACGTTTTATAGGATTTACATCGTATCCTGCTTCGTTTTCTTGAGGGGTGCGCATGTATCTTTCGGTGTAAACAGAGTCGTAAAATCTCCAATCAGTAGGAGGAGCTATAGCTACTGCTGCTTTAAAAACGCGGTTAGCACTTTGGCTAATACTCATTAGCGTGTTAAATCCTCCAAAGCTCCAGCCCCAAATGCCTATGCGATTAGCGTCAATATACGATAGTTTGCCTAACCATTTAGCTGCTTCTACCTGATCTTTTGACTCTAACTCGCCTAACTTCAGATAAGTACATTTCTCAAAATCTGCTCCTCTTGCACCGGTACCTCTACCATCTACACACACTACTATAAAGCCTTTTTGCGATAAATAATAATCGAATAGTCCACCGTTTCCCATAGATCCGATGCTCCAGTTGTCAGTAACTTGCTGACTTCCAGGTCCACTATACTGAAACATTATTACGGGATACTTTTTTGTTTCATCAAAGTTAGCAGGTTTTATCATCCACCCATTGAGTTTTATACCTTCGCTTGTAGTTAGTGAGAATAGCTCTTTTGGGGAGTTTCCAAATGTTTTTAGTTTGTTTTTTAGTTCTTCATTGTTAAGGACTTCGCGTACCATTTCCCCCTTTTTGTCGTAAATGGTGTAGACGTAGGGATTGTTGCGATCGCTCCATGTGTTAAGAAAATATTTATAATCACCAGAGAAATGAGCGATATTCCAGCCCGTTTTAGGTGATAGGCAAGTAACTTTGCCCTGCTTATCTGCAACAAACACATCGCGTGTCATCGGACTTTTTTTTGCTGCTTGATAGTATGTGTTGCCTGTAGCTTCATCGTAGCCATATATAGCGGTAACATCATAGTTGCCTTTTTCTATTTGGCGAATGAGTTTACCATCTTTACTGTATAGATATAGGTGCATATAACCATCTCTATCAGATGGTATTAATATATAGTTTTTCATAATACAGACCCCTGCCATAGCCTCTTCTTTTACATATTTAGGTACACTCTCTTTTATTATTAGAGCACATTTCCCCGTAGTAGGGTTGGCTGCATAAAGATTAAGCTCGTCTTGATGACGGTTCATGGTGTATATTATGATACGTGAGGCATCGCTTGTTGTTTTTATGCGAGGTATATAGCTATCTATAGTTAGTGGGAGATTATACTGCATGGTTTTACCATTTGTTAAGGAATAAGTCCATGCAGTAACTATAGAGTTATCTTCGCCCGCTTTTGGATATTTATATGTGTATAGGCTGGGGTATGTTCTACATTTGCTTAAAGCAGGGTATGCTCCTTGAAAAAGCTGTAAAGAGTATGTCTTTACTTTGCTTTCATCGTATTTTATCCAGCTAAGTGTTTTGCTGTCTGCGCTCCACGCTAAGGCGTTATTAAATCCAAACTCTTCCTCATTGACCCAGTCAGGTAAGCCGTTGATAATCTTGTTAAACTCTCCATCAGATGTTATTTGTTTTTCTTTCTCTCCATCGGTAATAAAGATGTTGTTTTTTCTCACAAAGGCTATATATTTGCTATTTGGCGAGAAAGTAGGTATTTGCTGTGCACCGTTTGTAGATAGCTTACTAAGGCTTTTTGTATTAACGTTATATAGATAGAATTCGGCAGTAAATGACCGTCTGTATATAGGCTCCGTGTTGGTTTGAATGAGCAGTTTTAAGCCATCTTCTGATATTTTATAGTTATCAAATTCTTTTATATTTTCCCCTTTTGTGTTATTTATATCAAAGATAACACCCGTTTGTTTTCCTGTTTTAAAGGAGTATTTTATTATTTTTTTATGGTCTTCTGATATTTGGGCATATTCAGAAGAGCCTTTCAGGGGGTTAATACCTTGGATGTATTTCGGAGCAAAAGAGCCGTTAGTACAATCCTTTAGCTCAATGGGTTCTCCTGCAAAGGAGTGGAGTGTGGTTAATACTGTTGCACACATAAGTAGAAAACGTTTCATATTTTATTTTATTTTATCTATCGCAAAATTACGAATTTATCTCTATAAACTTTTGTATTTAGCATCGAAACAGCTAATTTTGTTCATTAAAAAAATAAATAATAGTTTGGATATGAATTTTGATAAGATAGAAGCTGATAGCCGAAAGATGGAGTTGATACGTGTTTTAGAACATTCTATAGAGCGTCTTTCTTTAGCCGAATTAGAGGCGTTGTATTATGATTTAGTGGCTAAAGATTATATCCGCAAATAAAATAAAGTAAGTTTTTTCTTATGTTTAATAGTCGTAGTAAGGAGATACTCCGTTTAGCTATACCTTCTATAACAAGTAATATTACTATTCCGTTGTTAGGTCTTATAGATCTTGCTATAGTGGGTCATATAGGAGATCAGACGTATATTAGTGCGATAGCAGTAGGAACGATGGCTTTTAATATTATGTATTGGCTGTTGGGTTTTCTTAGAATGGGAACAAGTGGCTTAACCTCGCAGGCTTATGGCAGGAGCGATAGGCTTGAGTGTCTTGCTTTGTTGCTTCGCTCTTTGACTATAGGTTTAGGTATGGGGTGTATGTTTGTGTTAATGCAAGTGCCGTTATGTAAGGGTCTTTTCTTTGTTTTAGATGTCCCATTAGAGTCGGTTTCTTTAGCAAGCACTTATTTTGGTATAGTCATTTTTGGTGCGCCTGCCATGTTAGGGCTATATGGTCTTATGGGTTGGTTTATAGGAATGCAAGATACTCGCACACCAATGCTTATAGCTATATTACAAAATGTAGTTAATATCATTAGTTCGCTCTTTTGTGTTTACTTGCTAAATTGGCACATGGAGGGTGTTGCTACTGGCACGTTGCTTGCCCAATGGTTTGGCTTTCTTTTATCTCTTTATATGGCATATCGTAAGGTTAGGGGCTTACATCTTAAGGCTTTTAGTGTTTCTTATTATAAGAAAGTGTATATTAAGACTATTAAGGGCAAGGCGGCTTGGCTTGATTTCTTTGCAGTAAATAGGAATATCTTTTTACGAACGTTATGTCTTGTTATAGTTAATATGTTTTTTACTAAGGCAGGCGGCTTGCAAGGCACTATGATTTTAGCTGTAAACACTCTCTTAATGACGCTTTTTACTATCTTTTCTTATTTCATGGACGGCTTTGCTTATGCCGCCGAAGCTCTTTCGGGTAAGTATTATGGAGCAAAAGATGTGTCTACTTTACGTTTGTTAATAAAGCAGCTTTTTATCTTTGGAGGTGTTGTTGCCTTGCTTTTTACGGCTCTTTATGCTTTTGGAGGTTTGCGTTTTCTTCATTTGCTTACAAGCGATGATAAGGTAGTATGTTCTGCTTTACCTTATTTATATTGGGCTTGTTTTATACCTATTGCCGGTGTAACAGCTTTTATTATGGACGGTATCTTTGTGGGATTAACCGAAACTAAGGGTATGCTTTGGTCGTGTTTTATAGCAGCGGCTATGTTTTTCTTAGTTTATTTCATGCTTCGTGGTAAGCTTTATAACGATGCTTTATGGCTGGGCTTTTTATCTTTTCTGCTTACTCGGGGCGTTGTAGAGCTTTGGTGGATAAGGCATAATACTGCTATTTGCTCATAGCTAAAAGGCTGCTGTGTTATGGGTGTTAGTAGGGATAGTGGTGTAAAGATGTTTGTTTTATTATTGTATGCAGGGTAGAGGCTTATGTTGGTATGCTTATTTCTCGAAGCAATAGCCAAATCCTTGCCGTGTAACTAAGTTTTTTGCCATAGAGCCTAACTTCTTTCTGATGCGAGTAATGTTTACATCTATTACCCTATCCACTACCATAACATCATTGCTACGTATTGTTTTAAGCAGCTCTTTGCGCGAGAACACTCTTCCGGGGTGTTTTAAAAGGTAGCTAAGCAAGTCGAATTCTGTCTTTGTAAGGTTAATGTTCTTGCCGTCTATAAGCAGAAGCTTTGTGGTAAGGTTTAGCGATAGCGATTTGTATGTTATCAGATTAGCACTATCTGTATTAATATTGTTGTTTCGTCGCAAAACAGCCTTTACCCTTAATATCAATTCGCGCACAGAGAAAGGTTTTGATATATAGTCGTCTGCTCCAAGTGTAAGCCCCGTTATAGTGTCGTTTTCAGTGTCGCGAGCTGTTACAAAGATTATTGAGGCGTTAGAGGTAGTAGGGTTTTCTTTAAGCTTTTGTGATAGCTTAAATCCAGACATCTGCCCCATCATCACATCTAATATAAATAATTGGAACGAAGAGAGGTCGTTGCGAGCTAATACCTCTTCTGCTGAATGGGCTGTTTCTACATCGTATCCTTCCGTTTCAAGATTGAATTGTATTATCTCACATAAGTCTTGCTCATCGTCTACCACTAATATCTTACTTTTTTCCATGAGGGTTATACTTTGTTTTTTGTATTACAAATTTATTAAAAATAATCAGATAACAGAAAACATCATAAAAAATACCTTTCCAAAACTGTTTTATATAATATAAAAATGTTAGAAAAGTTTTTCCTGAAATACGTAAAAAGGATAACTTTGTAGAGTGAAAAGTCTGCCAAAATTGCAGAATATTAAAAATAAAGATGTAATTTTGTCATTACAATGAATACAACTGAACTTCAGAAAATAAAGCAGCGATATAATATTGTAGGTAACAATAAAGAGCTTAATCGTGCCTTAGATGTAGCCTTGCAGGTAGCACCTACCGATTTGTCTGTGCTCATCTTTGGCGAAAGTGGTGTAGGTAAGGAGATTATTCCTCGTGTTATTCATGACAACTCTCCTCGCAAGCGTGAGAAATATTTAGCTATCAACTGTGGTTCCATTCCCGAAGGCACTATAGACAGCGAGCTTTTTGGTCATGAGAAAGGCTCTTTTACAGGAGCTATAGGCGATAGTGAGGGCTATTTTGGCATAGCTAATAAAGGCACTATCTTTCTCGATGAGGTGGGAGAGCTGCCTATGGCTACTCAGGCTCGTTTGTTACGCGTATTAGAAACTGGCGAGTATATACGTGTAGGAGGCACAGACATACGTAAGACCGATGTCCGTATTGTTGCTGCTACTAATGTAAATGTGCGTAAAGCTGTTAGCGAGGGTAAGTTTAGAGAAGACTTGTTTTATCGTTTAAACACCATTCCTATACAGATACCACCACTACGCGACCGTGGAAATGATATTTTGTTACTGTTTCGCCTTTTTGCTATGCAGATGTCAGAGAAATACCATTTACCAAAGGTTGTGCTTTCCGATGAGGCTAAGCAGATAATGTTACAATATAAGTGGCCGGGCAATGTGCGTCAGCTAAAGAACATAACAGAGCAGATTTCCATATTGAGCGAAGATGCAGATATTACCGCTGAGAAGTTATTACAGTTTATTCCGCGCGACCAAGAGAGCACTCAGTTAGCTACTATAGGCTCTGGTAGCTCTCACTCATACGAGAATGAGCGTGAGATGTTGTATAAGATACTCTATGAGCTACGAGGTAATGTAAGCGATTTGAGGCGCGATCTTAACTCTATGCGTAAGCAGTTAGAGGAAGGTGCTGTCCACGCTACACCTTCTTCTTTTACCTCTACACACACGCCCAATGTCCCAGTAGTGGCAAGTAAGGCTCCCCTTGCCAGTGAAACAGCTAACGAAGAAACAGTAGAAGAGGCAGATGCTGAGGAAATATCAGAGCCTTCATCTCTTAACCTAAGCGATATAGGCAGGCAAATGGTAGAGAAAGCTCTTATTCGTAATAATGGTAATCGTAAGAAAGCCGCGCAGGAGTTAGGCATTAGCGATAGGACCTTATACCGCCGTATTAAGCAATATGGCTTAGAGAAATTAGCAAAATAATAAATTAGGGGAAACCAAGAAGCTATGATGAGAATATTCAAGTATATATATAAGGTAACGGGGAAAGAGCTGTTAATGGCTTTTCTATGGTGTGTTATGGTAACAACATTGCTTGCGGCGTGTAAGATAAGTTATAAGTTTAATGGTGCAAGTGTAGATTATGCTAAGGTGCATACTATACAGATAGCCGATTTTCCTATCCGTTCTGCTTATGTGTGGGGTCCGATGGGTCCGATGTTTAATAATGCTTTGAAAGATATTTATGCTAATCATACTAAGCTACAGCAAGTAAAACGTGGTGGCGACTTGAGAGTAGAGGGCGAGATAGTTAGCTATCAGCAGCGTAATAAGAGCATCTCAAGTGAGGGACGTTCCTCTCAAACAGAGCTTTCCATTACGGTGAATGTGAGGTTTACTAACACTACTAACCATAAAGAGGACTTTGAGCGTCAGTTTACAGCCACATCTACGTATGAGTCTACAAAGAGCCTTCAGGCCGTTCAGCAGCAGTTGGTAGAGGAAATGATAAAAAATATTACCGATCAGATTTTTAATGCTACATTAGCTAACTGGTAATAGGAAAAGTTATTTATAATGAACATTACATCTTTAATATCTCATCCAGAGCTTCTTGATAAGGCTACGCTTTATGAGCTACGTAACCTAATAGCCTTATATCCTTATTATCAGCCTGCGAGAGTGTTGCTTTTAAAGAACTTGTTTCTTCTCCATGAGCCTACTTTCGATGAAGAGTTGCGTCGTGCTGCTGTGTATATTACCGATAGAAGGGTGTTGTTTGATATTGTAGAAGGCGTTCATTATCAGTTGATACAAAAAAAGAATGATGCTCATAAAAGTCAAGACGCAGCCCTTAAGAAAGACGATGCAGCCCCTGAAGACCGCACAACGTCGCTCATTGATAGCTTCTTAGGCCAGATACCTGAAGATTATGACAATGCTTCAGGCGGCTCCTCTTCAAGCGAAAAGCCCACTGTGGCTGATGCTACGGTAGACTATGTGGCATATTTGCTAAAGGCAGAAAGCAGCACACCTTCTTCTGAAGAGCAGCAGCTTAAGGGACAAGAGCTGATAGACAATTTTATTAATAACGACGGTGGTAAGATAACCTTGCATAGAGAAGAGGACGACGCTTTAGATAAGGAAGAGGAAAATGTGCCGCAAGAGGACGAAAGCAATGATGCAGAAGATGCTGGTTACTTCACCGAAACTTTGGCACGCATCTATATCAAACAAGGTAGATATTCTAAAGCACTGGAAATTATTACACGGTTAAATTTGGATTATCCAAAAAAAAATCGTTACTTTGCAGACCAAATACGTTTCTTAGAGAAACTTATCATTAATAATAATAAAAAATAATACAGTAGCAGATGTACACTTTATTCATTGTTTTAATTGTAGTTATCGCTCTTTTAATGATTTGTATTGTATTGATACAAGAGTCGAAAGGTGGCGGTTTGTCGTCTAATTTCTCTTCTTCTAATGCTATTATGGGCGTCCGTAAGACTACCGATTTTGTAGAGAAAGCCACTTGGACTTTTGCTGCCTTAATGGTAATAATTAGTATAGCAAGTGCCTACGTTGCTCCTACGGCAAGCACTGATGAAAGCGTTATAGAGAAAGCTGCTACAAGCGATCAGCCTACTAACCCTAACAACTTGCCTAATTTTG
Organism: Prevotella sp. C0209C1; assembly: GCF_056583855.1. Classification (NCBI taxonomy): domain Bacteria; kingdom Pseudomonadati; phylum Bacteroidota; class Bacteroidia; order Bacteroidales; family Prevotellaceae; genus Prevotella; species Prevotella sp. C0209C1. The sequence goes on from NZ_JBWPJP010000014.1 coordinate 8,225, forward strand.
GTGCAAGTCAGCAGAAGCAGGCTACTCCTACGAAGCAAGCTGCTCCAATAGCTCCTGCAAAGAAATAAAAAGGATAAGACGTTTTTTTTTTCATATTTATTTTGAGTATTCAAATAAAGTTTGTATCTTTGCACTCGCTTTAGATAAGTACTCAATACGGTGGACGTAGTTCAGTTGGTTAGAGCGTCAGATTGTGGTTCTGAATGTCGTGGGTTCGAGTCCCACCTTCCACCCTGTGAAAAGCAAGTGGATACCTAATATTTAGGTATTCACTTTTTTTTGTTTGCTACCAAGCGTCCTTTCTTAGCTTAGTGTATATAAAAAATAGAGCAGCGGTTTTAGTTTTTTTTATGGATTAAATCGAAAAAACAGCACCTGTGATATTTTCTTAAAAGAAGAAATATAATGTATAAACAGGTAAAAGATATTTTTATTATAAAAAAAGGGTTATTAGCGGTGATTAAAAATAACCTATTTTTAAACTAAAAATAAATTAAAAATGCTACAAAAATAACCTATTTTTGTTATCTATACCTCCTCTGTTCTTCTTCTATATATGCCTTAAATTGTGGTAAAACATGGGGTTTATCACTTTTATAGTTGTAAAGGAAAATATAAACCTTTTTTAATCCTCATTTATTAGGATAGGCGTTTTGTAAAAATACCTACTTTTGGTGATAGCTCTTTTTAAATAGATAGAAAAAAGAACTATACCTTTGCATCAAATTATATTATCAACTAAATAAAAATGTTAAGAAATTTTCGACATCCACAGGTGTGCGGGTTAAGTTTGCGAAAGATTGTGAAGGAAACATTGTTGTTAGTATCCTTATTGTTTTTTAGCAATATGACCTATGCCGGAATTGTGGTTAATCAAGAAAAGTCCGTAATGGCTGCGTCAGATAAGGCGAGTGTCGTTATTACTGTTGTGGACTCACAATCCGGCGATCCTATTCCCGGAGCGGTGATACGTAGTAGCGATTTAGATAATCCTTGTGTAACTGACCAAGCTGGACGTAGTACTTTAGTGTTTAAGCAAAGTACGGGTAAATCAAAAGTTACTGTGTCTTACATTGGCTACAAAAACAGTGTTATTTTTGTAAACATGCAAGACGGTGCTAAGGTTACTGTAAGGTTAAAGGAAGATGCACAGACGTTGAAAGGTGTTACCGTTACTACTCAGCGCAGGCACACTAACACTTTGCAGCAAGCTGCTGCCATAGATCAGAGCGTTTTGGAAAAGGGAGGTGCCACTTCGCTTGCTAAGATGCTGGAAACTATACCTGGTGTTAGCTCTATTAGTGCAGGTAGCACCGTTGCAAAGCCTGTTATACAAGGTATGCACAGTAGCCGTATTTTGCTTATGAATAATGGTGTGAAGCTCGAAAGCCAAAGCTGGGGTAACGACCATGCACCTGAGATAGACTATACTGGTGCCAGTATGGTAGAGGTAGTAAAGGGTGCAGAGTGTATACGTTATGGTTTTGGTGCTATGGGTGGTGTTGTTTTGCTTAACGACGCTCCTTTACCTTATGGGCATAAGAAGCCTATAGTAAAGGGAGTAGCTAATATAGGTTACGATACTAACGCACGCGGTGTGAGCGGTTCAGGAAGTATTGAAGCAGGCTGGAAAAATTTTGGTGTGCGTTTCCATGGCAATTATACCAAAGGTGGCGATTATCATACTCCGGAATATATAATGAATAACACTGGCTATAATAATATAAGCATGTCTGCCTTAGGAGGCTTTGAGAATAAGCATATTACAGCAACAGTGCTTGCGAGCTTGTTTTATCAGCGCGAAGGAATATATTTTGGTAGCCAGATATCAGACCTTACACAGCTTCAGGAGCGTTTCCGCATAGGGCGTCCGTTAGAGTCGTCATTGCAGCCTTTCTCTTATCATATAGGTATACCTTTCCAGCAGTCGCAACACTTTACGTTAAAAGGTGAGGTAAAATATCGTATAGACCCAACTCAGACGTTAGATCTTACGGTGTCTTTCCAAGAGAATTTGCGTCAGGAATATGAAAATCGTATGAAGAAAGAGTGGAGCGTTATACCTATGCAAGACCTTATCTTAAAGACTTATAAGGGCGACCTTTCTTATAAAAAGACGTGGAAGCCTTTCAAGATGTCTACTTTTGCGGGGTTAGCTAACACATATCAGTCTAATTATAATTTCCCTGGTACAAGAAATCCTGCCTTTGTGCCAAACTTTGCTGCCCTTACCATGGGTGCATTCTTGCTGCAAAAGGCTACATTCTTAGAAAAGCTGCAATGTGAGCTGGGCTTGCGTTACGATTTCCGTGTTATGAGTGTAAGTGGTTACACTACGCTAAACGCTTACAACTATTATGACGACTTTAAGGTATATAGTAATTTTACCTCAAGTTTCGCAGCTCATTACCAGTTTAATGACAATTGGGATATGCGTGCTAACATAGGTTGGTCATGGCGTCCACCAGATATTAATGAGCTTTATGCCATTGGTCTTCAGGAAGGTTCTTACTGGGTAGTGGGAAACAGAAACCTAAAGAGTGAGCGTGGCTGGAAGTCTATTTTGGGCGCAAGATATCGTAACACATGGATATCTGTAGAGCCAAGTATGTTTTATCAGCGCATTAATAGCTACATATACGACCATATAGGTTATGGTGTGGATCGTTTTCATAACAGTCCGAGCGGAAAGTATGCTAAGTTTATGTACGACCAAGACGATGTTAGGTTGTTTGGTGGCGATGTAGAGGCTACTGTAAAGCCTGTTAAAGGTTTGAGCGTAGTGGCTAAAGGTGAATGGATTTTTGCTCGTAACGTTACCCGCGACGACTGGTTACCATTCATGCCTTCGGATAAATACGGCTTGTCTACAAGCTATGACATAGCTTTTGGTAAACAGAAAAAGACAGTTGCTTCTTTCTCTTTATCAGGCAATTATGTTACAAAGCAAAACCGTTTCGATCCTAATAAAGATTTGGTACCCGTATCACCAGACCCTTATTTCTTGCTTGGAGCATCGGCTGATGTTACATTTAAGCTGCCTGGCAAGAGAGAGGTTAAGTTTATGTTGATAGGAGACAATATCCTTAATACATTATATAAAGAATATACCGACCGCTTTAGATATTATGCACACGAGCGTGGTATGAACTATTCTTTGCGTACACTAATTAAATTTTAAAGACAATGTTACGATATAAAATATTTATATACTCTATTATTTTAGCATGTGGCAGCTTGTTAACATCTTGCTCTACAGATAAAGTAGACGACTTCTTAAGGGGTGTAGTAAAGGCGCCACCTGCTTCTATCGAGTATAATGGTAAAGGCCACTCACAGATATATTCTGTAAGTGCTGTTCTTAGAATGGGTTTTAAGGGCGGTAACATAAAGGTGGGCAACTTTGGTGCCGACAACAGTATTGATAACACTTACAATCAGGATTCGTATAACATGATAAGTGTTAATACCGATGCCGTAGGCAACTATCCTTTAATGCAACAGATAGAGATTAGCAAGGGCGATGATGGCCAGATGCAGATAACCAGCGAGCGCGACCACTTCGATGTTGTAGCTTTAAACAATGTATATTATGGTCTTGAGCTTACCTATTATGGGGCTAATCACCAGATTATAAACGGTGAGTTTATCCAGTTTTATTATAATAAAAATGGTACTCCAGATTATGAAAACTCTACCTTGGTGCAGCATCAGCATTTCTTTACCATTGGTAACGAGGTGTTAAGACATCGTTACAGCATAGATGGTAAAACAATAAAGAGCGACAGCAAGCAAGGCTTTTATCCACATACCTTGGGCAAAGATCCTGTTTTCTATACAGGCTTTACCTTTGAAAAAGATGGCGATAAGCTAAAGCAATGTGATATTACCACTACTAACGCCGTGCCAGGTCCTTTAGATGGAGATGCTTCAAAGTCAGTTCCATACGATACCACCTTAATAGCAAAGGCTGTTAACGACTTCCCTTCTTTGAAAGATAACACAGCAGAGTGGAATGGTCATAGGTTTTATCAGGCTATTAGTGTGCCTCATGCAGCAGAGTATGCAAGCAAACTCTTTACATACGAGTATCGTGATACCGACCCATTTGAGCATCAGTTAGGCTATGAATACCAAGAGGGTAGTGGCGATGGTGGTGTTGTAACAGATGGTACAAACCATCTTAGACAGCGTCAGGGCGACTTTGTGGAGCTTTTACATCAGATGCGTAAGATAGGTACAGGCAATTCTAACTTCTTAGACCGTATGGGCTTTAAAGGCGTTATGCAGTTTAAGCAGGCTAATACAGAGTTTGCTTTACAGGTTAGCCTGTGTAATATAGTTTCGCAGCAGGCAGCAGAGGGTAATAATAGTAAGATTACTATTTGGCCTAAATATGGTAACGAAGATCCTGAAGATAACGTGAAAGCTCCAGGTATAACTGGCAGTATTCACCAAGGAGCAGAAACAGGTCTTTACAGATTTAATCAGATAAAATCAGAATGGAGCAATCACGACATCGATATTCCTTTAACATTCCGTGTTATAGCCGGCATGAAAGACTGTGAAGACAAGTTTGTGCAAGAAGACAAGTTTGTGCAAGATTTCTCTAAGTATTACCCTAAGATGGGCACTGACCTTATAAAGAAATATTTCTTCTCTAAAGATTATTTAATCTCGAGAAATAGAAAGAATATATTTGTCATGTAAAAAATAGTGCTTATCTATGAGAAGCCTATAAGATATAGACAATTTTAAAGAAGACTTATATATACATATATAAAAAAAACAAAATGAAGAAATATAGTTTTTCGCTCGTTCTCTTGTTGATATTATGCTGCACTTCATGCGATGATTTCGTTTTTGGAAATATGCATATCAACTATACCGAGAACCCGTTGGAACAAAAAGAAGTGCCACATAGTGGTGCTGACGCCATGGTAGATAGCTTGCAAAGGAAAGCTCCATTTACCGAAGATATGAAAGATCCTGATAAGGACGGAGCCTTTCACAACTGGGCACGCTGTGTAGTAATGTTTAAGGAAGGCCATTCACATGGTGATGAGAAGTTTCATGGCAACTATGTTTACCCAGCAGCTCCTTGGCGTCAAGAGGAGTTTGTAGTTGTCGAAAACAACAATACAGATTTTCCTACAGTAAAGGTAGAATGGGAAAAGAGCATACAGACGGTCTTTGAGAAGAAGTTGGGCAAGCCTACCCCCAAGCAACCTTACATTCGCCTTATAGGTGGAGATAAAAACCTTTGGGGTATATGCTTATATTTCTTAGATAAAGATGGTAAGCTGCTTAACGACGAGATATATAAGCATTCTGATGAGTATCAGATATTCTTTACTATCAGCGATGTAGACGATAAGGGCAAAGATTATAAGGTAATGGACTGTAGAGGTACATGGCAGTTAGATAAAAACGGAGAAAATGGCAAAGTAGATCCAACGCCTCTTGAGTCGCCTTATTTTAAGAAAGTAGATGACGATACGAACTTAGGTGATACTAAATTCGAGCGTAGGCAGAACGCTACTAAAAACTTGTTTGAGTATTTTTATCGCGACACATGGCACCAGAATGCTATGGCAGATGGTATGCGCGAGTTTTATAACATTCGTTTGTTACCTCCTCTCGACGCTTCCGATGCTAATTCGTGTGCTACATACGATAAAGACTGTGTAGGCTTAAAAGGGCATATCAACTTTTACTATGAGGCTAATGAGCCTTCTTCTAACTTTAGACCATATATAGATGAGAGAGTAGGGGCAAGTTATACAAACGACACATGGCCTTTTAAGGTAAAAGGTTTTACAAGCGATCACGAAAAGTATTCTCGTCCTTCATACATCTTACCTTATTTTTATCTTTCTGTAAGGGTTATGAAGATAAAGAAAGGTAAAAAGGCTTACATTCCTAAGGCTACCATTGCTAATAAAGAGTTAGACTATGCTGGTTATTGGGACTGGATGAAGAGCGTAAAAGCATGCGCGCCTTTCTATGATCCTTACTGGGACTCTAAGGTAACATCACTCGAAAAGCCAGAATGGAAAGAGCTTACACGCTTTAATATTCCTATAAAGGTGTATTGTAACAGGTTCGATTCCGACCCTACTAACGTTTCTCCTACAGAGCCTTATTATTATTATCTTGGCAAGGAGATAGGTTTAACAGGCGAAGAGGCATACGGGGCAAGCCAAAATGTTAAGACACATGGCTTTGGAGCCTTCGGTAACTGGTTCTTATAAACGAGAGCAGATATAATTAACTATAAAAGATCAAAGATATGAAAAAAATCAATTGCATGTTAGCGTTGGCGTGCATGTCGTTGTCAACGCTTTTCGTTGGGTGTCAGAGAAATGGGGATATGCCCAATAAAACTGATGCTAATTCTAAAGTAAACCACCTTATCTTTAAAGAGGTGTTTTATACAGGGTATCTTACTTGGAAAGATTTATCAATGTATAAAATGGATAGCCAATATGCGAGATATACCGATGCTAACTATTTAGTGATAGCTAATCCTACCGATAAGCCTATATCGCTTGCTAATATGGCTATAGCTGTGCATGCTGCAGACCCAAGCATGCAATATTCTTTGCAAGCAGAAGGTAATGGTACTTTTGTTAATCGTTATTATGGCATTAGCGGAATGTCTTATTTCCCTAACGACCCTGTAACAAAAAAGCCACATATTATTCAGCCTGGCGACAGCGTAATAATAGTAAAATACGCTTGCGATCATAAAAAGAAGTTCTTTGAAGAGAACGAAATAGAAACAGGAAGCGAATACGCATCTAAGTCATCGGACTATATGGGTTGGGAGGCTTTACCAGATTATAGCAAGCTGCCTAAGGATAAAACCTTTGAGCTATGTAACCAACGTGAACCTAACCCTGATGATAAATATGATAATAAGGATATTCCTAACATGAAGGATTTGGTTTTATGGGACGATTTACCTTTTAGTGGTGTAGACCAGAGCATGCGTATAGCTTTAGTTAAGCTGCCTGACGGCGACGCTACAAAGCCTCATGTAAAAGATGCAGAGGGCTTTTTCCCTGATGAGTCTCCACGTTCTCGTCATAACTGGTATACGTTATACGACCATTATGCTACAGAGAGAGATGCTATAAATGATGAATCTGATCCTGCTAAGAAAAAGGCGTTAGAAGATAAGAGCAAATATCCTACAGCTTACTATCAAGAGATATATGTTAAAGGTGGCACCAGTCTTCCTGCAACAATAGAGCTTGACTACAACTGGGTGGTAGACTTCTTAACTATATGCCCTTCTTCAAATAAGAAGTTTGACCTTCTTACTGCTCCAAGTGAGGTTACTATGTATGATGCTAAGGGGCGTCCAATAATGGAGAATGGCAATGAGAAGAAAGAAAAGGTATGGTGGTATGATGCTGGTACTGCAAGCGTATGTAAAAGAATTTATGGTAGTGCCGATTTTGCTAACACATCTTTCAACCCTCTCGATATGCAAGGAGCTTTGATACGTAGAACAGATGGCAAGGGCTTTGTGGCACAGATGAACTCAAGCCTTAACTTCGCTAAGGGCATTCCTTCTCTTTGTAAGCGCGATGAGAAAGGAAAACCAACGTTTAATGCAGAAGCTTATTGGAAAGTAAATTCTATACAAGCTCGCACAAAGAAAAAGTAAGCATTAGAATAAAAAAAAAGATAGATTATTTTTTTTATTAACAAAGGTGTAAGTTCGTAGATATGCGTAGAACCTTTTCCCACATACCTTTGGACTTACACCTATTTTGTATACATATATATTAATATAACTAACAAATAAAACAATGAAGAAAACTATTTTATGCGCTTTGGCTATAATAGCGCTGTTTGCTAACTGTACCCGTAATGGTGACATAATTGAAGACAAAAACAATGCAGAGGCAAAATCTCCAGACTTGATAATAAAAGATATTTATTACGCTGGTAACTATATGATTACACCTAATGGTGATAAGTCAGAAGAAACTGACGATAAGTTTATTTCTATTTATAATCCTACCGACCATGATATAAGTCTTGAGAATACAGTATTGGCATTATGTTTGTATGATGCGGCAGAACCTGTTGCGTTTACAAACCCTAAAGACGATTATACTCAAAAAGGTTTTGGAGTATCAAATATGATAGGTTTCCCATTGAATAAAGACAATAAGCCTTATGTTGTAAAGAAGGGAGAAACTATTGTTATTGCCATGAACGCTGTTAACCATGCAGAGCATCAAAAGAAATATTTGGAAGATTCTGAGGCAGATCCTAAGCAATATAAAGGCTGGGATAAGTTTATAGATCTTTCAAAGGCTAATTTTGAGTGGGGACAGAATGGTAATGATGAAGTGCCACATATGACTTTCCTTTACTGTGTAGATGACAATAAGGATCAGCAACTTAATATGAAAGATGATAAAACAAAAGTAGGAATTTGGAACGAAGAAGATGCAAGTGATTTTAGTTTTGAGCGAAACTTTACAATAGCACTTATACGCTTGGCAGAGCCTATAAAAAAGATAAAAGCAGATATGACTAATGCTACTACTAATGAAAAGCTACTTAAAGAAGTTGAAAATTCAGGAAGTAAATATGGACGTTATGTAAATTGGACAAGCGATGGTCATTCTAAGCATCAAATATTAATGTTTTTACCTAATGAATGGGTAGTAGATGCAGTAAATGTGAGGTATAAGGGGGCAACAACAACTAAGATTTCATATGCACCTATTTCACGAAAATTAGATAAAGCATGGAATGGTGTTTACACTAAAGCTGACGATGATTTAGAGGTAGGTGCAGGAAAGATGCTAACAAGACGTTTTGATGGTAAGAAATTCTCTGATATTGACGACTCTTCAGTCGACTTTGAGGTGAAGCCTGTTGTAGTGCCTAATAAGTAAAGGCATATTTATAAAAACCCTATAGCTTTTGTTTTATAGGTATTGCTATAAAAAAAAATAAGTCCACTCATTCTAAAAAGGGATATATTACCCTATAGAGAATGAGTGGACTTATAATATAAAAAGAGGTGTAGCCTTAGTAAAAGGCGTGTTTTTTATTGTTTTATTTTGCACCGCCTCCTAAGGCATAATATAGATTTACTATAGCTTGTAGCTTGGCAAACTGTTCTTGCACCTGTTCTATTTGAGCGTTTAATAGCCCCTGTTGTGCGGTAATAACTTCTATATACGAGCTTGAGCTTTGCTTATAAAGTAGCTGTGTTTGCTCTACATTCTTTTTTAACACATCTATTTGTCGTTGAATAAGTTTGGTCTTTTCGTTAGCAGAGCTATATCCTACAAGGGCATTGCTAACCTCTGCTCCAGCTGTGAGAATACTGTTTTGCCATTTGTTATAAGCCTGCTTATATTGATCTTGAGTAACACGAAGTCCTGCTTTTAGTTTTCCTTGTGCAAAGATGGGCTGGGTAAGGCTTCCTGCTATGCTAAGAAGTAGTTTTCCGGGACTTATTAATCCATTACCATTCGACCACGCTGCTGTTGGCGATATGTTTAAAGCAGGATAAAATCTGCTCCGAGCTTCTTGCACGTTATAAAAGCATTGTGCAAGAGCCATCTCGTTAGCATGAACATCGGCGCGATTGCTTAGCTGCTCTATACCAATGCCACCAGAGAAGGTTACAGGAAGAGTTTGATAGTAGAAGTTTCCACGATTAATTTTATGTGCGGGTTCACCTAATAGCAGGCTTAAAGAGTTTTCTGCTTTACGAATATTGTTTCTTATAGTAACTCCTTGTGTTAGAATATTATAATATGCTGCCTCTGCACTTTGCACACTTGTAGAGCGAGCACGTCCAAACTTTATTTGTAGCTTCATCATTTCCCATGTGTCTTTGGCAAGTTTAGCCATATTTTCCACTATCTCTTTCTGGCTATCAAGCATTAAGAGTGTGTAATACAGGTTAGCAACATTACAAATAAGCGATGTTTGGGCAGCTACTTTATAATCTTTAGTTTGCATGAGCATGGCCTGTGCCGACTTCTTCTGTGCACGGAGTTGACCGAAAAGGCTAACATTCCAGCTTGCAGCAATGGGGAAGGTATAGGCTTTAGTAGGCTCTGGTTGGCTACCAAATAAAGATATTGTCCCTGTAGGACTTAATATCACATTAGGTAAAAAGGCTAACTTTGCTGCTCTAAGCTGTTGCTCTGCAATATCTATATTGAGAATTGCATTGATAAGGTTAGGGTTATTGTCAAGCGATCGTTCTATGATTTTCTGTAATAGGGTATCAGTAAAGACGCTGCGCCATGGCAAATTGCCAAAATCGTTAGTACCATCAAGCTGTGCATGGTCGTCTATTGGGTGGCGAACAACGCCCATCATCTTTGCTTTAGGACGTTTATAGTTGCCATAAAGGCTTTTACAGCCTGTCAAAGACAAGGCTGCAAACGCTATTATAAATATGTGTAATTTCTTCATTTTATAATCTATATGAAAAGTTATAACCTGTTATATTCTTGCTTTTTACAATTAGCTTTCTAAGCATATTAATCCGGTTTTTCTAAGTTATATTTGTTTTTCTCATTATTAAAGTGTATAGGAGAAAAGCGTTCCTGAATGTGTTGGAATATTGTAAACAATGTAGGAACAAAGAATACTTGGCAAAGTGTGCCTATAAGCATACCACCTACAGCCGCTGCTCCTAAAGTTTGGTTTCCGTTACGTCCCACACCACTTGCAAACATTAGTGGTATTAAGCCCACTATCATAGCTAATGCTGTCATTAACACCGGTCTAAGGCGAGCTTTAGCTCCAAGAATGGCAGCATGGCGTATATCCATACCTGTGCGGCGACGGTCTAAAGCAAATTCTACTATTAAGATAGCGTTCTTTGCTAATAAGCCAATAAGCATGATAAGAGATATTTGCATATAAATATCGTTATTATGTCCAAACAAAAGTGTAAAGAGAAAGGCTCCTGCTAAGCCAAAAGGAATAGAAAGTACCACAGCTAAAGGCAAGAGATAGCTCTCATATAGCGCACTTAAAATTAAATAAACGAAAACTATACATAATGCAAATATAATAACTGTAGTGTTACTTTGCTCGCTCTCCGATCGTGTTAAGCCCGAATACTCATACCCATATCCAGCAGGAAGATGGTCTTTAGAGACTTCTTTTATGGCTTTTAGCACATCTCCAGAAGAATATCCTTCTTGTGGAGTTATATTAACATCTATGGAAGTAAATAAGTTGAAACGATTCATTACTTGTGGTCCATAAATGCGCTGTAAAGTAATAAAGCTATTTATAGGAGCCATACCTTTTGGAGTACGCACGTATATGTTTTGTAAGCTTTCTTTTGTTAGTCTGCTTTCTGCCGATCCTTGTATCATTACTCTGTATAGCTTACCATAAGTATTGAAGTTAGAAGCATACATACCACCATAATATCCCTGTAAAGTAGAAAGAACAGTTTTAGGCGAAATGCCAGCCTGTTTAGTTTTGGTAACATCTACATCTACCATATATTGAGGATATTGTGTGTCATAGGTAGTCATAGCTTTTGAAACTTCAGGACGTTTTTGCAATTCTTCTAAGAAACTGCGTGTAACGCTTAAGAATTTATTTATGTCGCCACCTGTTTTGTCTTGCATGGTCATAGTAATACCGTTTACCATAGAGAAGCCTGGTATCATAGGAGGTCCAAAAGCTAATATTTGAGCACCTTTTATGCTTGCCACTTGCTTATATATCATACCTAAAACCATGTTCGACTCCATAGGGTTTAAGAACAGCGGAATGAGGCTACCTTGCTTAAAACATTCTGCTATGCGTAAGAAGATATTTTTAGAAGCACGTTTATCAAACGACTTAAGTTTTATAAAAAAAGCTGCCTGATTAGAGCCTTGCCCACCTATTAAGCTGAATCCAACAAGGTTTTGACGTGTTTCTATGGCAGGATTATTAGCTAACATCTTATCAACGTCGTTTACTATTTGCCTCGTTACCGATTTAGAGGTACCAGGAGGAGTAGATATGGATATCATAATATTACCAGTATCTTCATTAGGTACTAACCCCGTACTTGTAGTGCTCATAGTGATTATTAGCACTAATATGCCAAAAACAACTGCTATTGCTGTGATAATAGGTTTCTTTATAATACGTTCAACACCTTTTTTATATTTATTTGTTATCTTATCGAATGCGGTATTAAAAGATGTATTAAAGCGATTAATAAAAGTAGAGTTTGCTTTATTTTCTTTTTTATTATGTGGTTTTAATAATAAAGCGCAAAGAGCAGGGGACAATGTTAGGGCATTGATGGCTGAAATAACTATAGAAATAGCCATAGTTACACCAAACTCACGATAGAAAGTACCTGATGTACCACTTAAAAACGAAACAGGTACGAAGACGGCAGCCATAACAAGAGTGATAGAGATGATAGCACTTGAGAGTTCGTTCATGGCATCAATAGAAGCCGTTAAGCTTCTTTTATATCCTATGTCCAGCTTAGCGTGTACGGCTTCCACTACTACAATAGCATCGTCTACTACTATTGCAATAGCGAGTAATAAAGCAGATAGAGTGAGCAGGTTAATAGAGAAGCCAAACATCCATAAGAATAAGAAAGTACCTATTAATGAGACAGGGACAGCAATCAATGGGATAAGTGTGGAACGTAAGTCTTGTAAGAAGATATATACTACAAGAAATACTAAAGCCAAGGTTAAGAATAGTGTAAAAAACACTTCTTCGATAGAGGCAAATAAGAAGTCGGTAACATCAACAACGACATTCATCTTCATGCCGGGAGGGAAATTTTTTGCTTGGTTTTCAAATTCTTTTTTTACGCCATTAGCCACTTCGGTTGCATTCGATCCAGATACTTGTTGTACCGCACCAATAACAGCAGGCTTACCATCGCTTTCCATACTAACAGCATAAGATAATCCTCCTAATTCTATCTTTGCCACATCGCGAAGATATAAAGTATTTCCGTCGGTATTACTACTAATAATAATGTTGTTATATTCTTGTGGATTTTTTAAACGTCCTTTATAGCGCATAGTATATTCATACGCCATATCGCTCTGTTCTCCAAACTTTCCCGGAGCAGCTTCTATGTTTTGCTCTGCAAGAGCAGCAACTATGTCTTGCGGCATTAGGTTATATTGCTTCATCTTATCAGGTTGTAACCAAATGCGCATACTATAAGTTAATGCACCAAAAATCTGCACATTACCTACTCCCTTTACACGTTTTAGGGCAGGAACGATGTTTATATCACTATAATTGGTTAAGAACTTTTCGTCATAACGTCCGTCATCGCTTGTTAGAGCAAATATTATAACATTACTACTCTGACGTTTAGAGGTTGTTACTCCTACTTGTGTTACCTCCGAAGGTAATAGTGCCTGTGCTTGAGTTACTCTGTTTTGTACATTAACGGAAGCCATATCAGGGTCTGTACCTTGTTTAAAGTAGATAGTGATTTGAGCTTTACCTTCGTTAGTAGCTTGAGAGGTCATGTAAGTCATGTTCTCTACACCATTTATACTTTCTTCTAAAGGAACAATTACAGAGTTTAATACGGTTTGAGCGTCAGCACCTGCATAGCTTGTCGATACTTGTATGGTAGGAGGAGCTATGTCAGGATACTGCTCAACGGGTAAAGCTATTAATCCGATTATACCTAATAGAACAAAAAAGATAGATATTACTGTTGATAATACCGGTCGCTTAATAAAATTAGAAAAAGTCATATTTGTTTATCCTATGTGAGAATATTAATATTATTTATTGTCATTACTTTGCATAGCTTTTACAAAGGCAGAAGCAGAAGATTGACTCTTGCTTAACTCTTGTGCCTTCTTAATGGCTTTAGCATATTCGGCTTCTGTTAAAGCCTTTATCTTTTCACCATTAGTAAGAGCAGATACTCCTTTGACAACAATTCTCTCACCCATCTTTAGCCCATGAGTAACAATGTAGTTTTTGCCATCGTTCTCTGTAGCAACGATAATTTCGGTATAATGCACTTTGTTATATTTATCTACTTTATAAACAAACATTTTGTCTTGAACCTGCACCACTGCTTCTTGTGGGATAACTATAGCATGGTTGTCAGTCTTTGCTATTATAATCTGACCACTACCACCACTCTTTAATAATCTTTCTGGATTAGGAAAACGAGCTATAACGCTGATAGTCCCTGTTGCGGCATCTACTATACCACTTGTTTTCACTATAGTACCCTCATGGTTATAGATAGATCCATCTATGAGCTGTAAGCTAACAGAAGGGAAAGTCCTAATAGCTTTAGTTAATCCATTTTCTGTGCGTGATAGTTTTAGCATATCTGATTCTGTTAAGGAGAAATAAACCTCCATAGTAGAAACATTGCTCACAGTAGTAACAGCCTGTATAGAAGAAGGGCTTACCAGTGCCCCCTCCTTATATGGCAAACTTCCGATATATCCAGAAGTAGGACTCTTTACATAACAGAAGCTTAGGTTGTTCTTAGCTGTTGATAATCCTGCTTGAGCTTGTTTTACTTGTGCTTGAGCTTGGCGCACAGCTGCTTCAGCCTGTGATATTCCGCTTTGTGCTTGGCGCACAGAAGCTTCTGCTGTGGTATATGAATTTTTTGAAGATTGTAGCTCATATTCCCCAATAACCTTGTTAGCATAAAGATTTTTACTGTTACTATAAGTTAAATAGGCAGTAGCTCTTTGTGCAGTAGCCGAATTTAAATTAGCTTTAGCAGTAACAACTCCTGCTTGAGCTTGCATTACAGTGCTTTGTGCTGCTGCTACTTGTGCTTGTGCTTGGCGCACAGCTTCTTGGTAGGTAGAGTTGTCTATAACGAATAATACTTGCCCCGTTTTAACATATTGACCTTCATGCACATTAAGTTGAGTAATAAACCCACTAACTTTTGGTCTTATCTCTACATCTTGAATACCTTTTATAGTGGCAGGATATGTTGTTTTTGATTGTGCATTTGATGCTCCTATAGTAATTACAGGATATTCATCACTTGTAGGCAGGGTATGCTGGCTCTTATTGCAACCAACTAAAATTATAGACAAAGTGATTGTAACTAATAATAATTTGTTTATTTTCATATATTGTTTTATTATAATATTATTTCAGTTGGGAGATATTTAACAACTCATTTTTAGATGTTCCTAATAACTATTAAATTAATAAAGTACTAAAAGAAATGATAACTTGAGTTGTTAAAATGCTTATCCTTTTAATGCAAAAGTACTCAATTTCTTTTGTAAATATATAAAGTGGTGTGCTCTTTTTAACAATATTTACTTTGTAAAAATAAAAGAGTTAAAACTTATATTAAGCCTAACTCTTTTGCAGTTTCGTTTAGTAATTTTAGTAAAGGCTCACGTTCGTTTGGCACTTTGTTGTCTAAGATAGCTTCTTTTAATGATTTTTTAAGTAAGCCTACTTCATAGCTTGGTTTTAAATGGAATATTTCCATAATTTCATTTCCATCAATACATGGTTGTAGAAGGCGTTTGTAATCTTGTTCTTTAAGTGCTTCTATCTTTTCCCTTACTATTTTAAAATTATTTAAAAAGCGTTGTTTGCGTACCTCGTTTTTGCTTGTTATATCTGCTTCACATAGTGTCATAAGGTCGTCAATATCATTTCCAGCGTCATTTATAAGTCGTCTTACAGCAGAGTCGGTTACCTCTTTATCAGCAATAGCAATAGGACGCATATGCATATCTACAAGTTTGCGTACATATTTCATTTTCATATCCATGGGCAATTTCATTCTCCTAAATAGTTTAGGTACCATGTTTGCACCTACTATGTTGTGGTTATGAAATGTCCAACCTATAATGTTATCCCAGCGTTTACATTTAGGTTTCCCAATATCATGTAATAGAGCTGCCCATCTTAGCCAAATGTTATTTGTTTTTTTACAAATATTATCAAGCACCTCAAGTGTGTGATAAAAGTTGTTTTTATGTGCCCTACCATTTTTTATGTCTACAACGTCCATAGATGTAAGCTCTGGCATAATGATTTGTAATAGCCCACAACGTTGCAAGTCTACAAATCCTTTACTGGGAGTTTTAGTCATAATTATCTTATTTAGCTCTTCTATAATGCGCTCATTGCTAATTATTTTTATGCGTTCCGCATTACGTTCAAGTGCGGCAAAAGTGTCGTCTTCTATGAAAAAGTTGAGTTGTGTAGCAAAACGTACACAACGCATCATGCGCAATGGATCATCAGAAAAGGTAACATCAGGGTCGAGAGGTGTGCGTATTATACCGTCCCAAAGGTCATCAATGCCTCCAAAGGGATCTATTAGCTTTCCAAAAAGATGGCTGTTTAGGCATATTGCCATGGCATTAATAGTAAAGTCGCGACGATTTTGGTCGTCTTCTAAGGTGCCATTTTCCACTAAAGGCTTTCTGCTATCATGGCTATAGCTTTCTTTACGAGCACCAACAAACTCTACTTCTATGTTTTTATATTTTACCTGAGCAGTGCCAAAATTCTTAAAAATAGATATATGTGCTTGCTTTCCTAAGATATTTTTCAGCTCATGAGCTACCTTAATGCCGCTTCCTACTACCACTACATCTATATCATTAGATGGGCGTTCTAAAAACAAATCGCGAACATAACCACCTACAACATAGCATTCTAATCCTAATTTATCGGCAGCTTTGGAAATATTATGAAATATATCTTTATTTAATAAATGTGCTAATTGTGCATCTGAGAGATCTTGCATAATAATAGTTTAATTCTAAATATGCAAAGGTAGTTAAAAAGAATGATATTTCAAAGTCTTATATATCTTGATAATAAAAGAAAGAACATCTACAAGGTTTTATACCTTATAGATGTTCTTTACATTATATATATACTAAGTATTATATTTATGTGTTTTTTATTTATATATTTCAGACAAGACTTTTTGCAGCTCTTCTCCCATTAGGTCTATCTTTACTATTTTGCCTTGTGGGTCTATTAGTATGTTAGAAGGAATGGTCGTGATGCCATAAGTCTTAGCAGCAGCACATTGCCAACCCTTTAAGTCGGACATTTGTGGCCATGTCATGCCTAAGCTCTTTACTGCAGCTGCCCATGACTCTTTCTTTTGATCAAAGCTAACACCTACTATTTCAAATCCTTTAGGGTGAAATTGTTTGTATGCTTTTACGACATTAGGCATTTCCATACGACAAGGGGCACACCATGAAGCCCAAAAGTCTACGAGGACATATTTGCCTTTACCTGCATAATCGCTAAGGGTAACAGCTTTACCATTAAGGTCTGCCATTTTTAGTTCATGGAATTTTATTCCCGGCTGACGAAGTTGTAATGATTCCCATCTTTTCTTTACCAATTCCATGCTTTTGTCATTGTAATAGCCAGAAGAAGGGTCGCACACCTCTTTCATCTCGTCAAAGTCGAAGCTATATACTAAGTCAGAAACATATTTGGCAGGGAAAGTAGTGTTTTTAAATTTACGTACTATCTCTAAAGTTGTTGCTTTCTGTAAGGAGTCTAAGCGTTCAGCTTTAGCTTTTATCTCTTCTATCTTATTAGCATCTTCTGTTGTGATAGATGTTTTAGATCTTTTCTTAATAGCTTGATATTCATTGAGCAATACTTTGTATTGAGCTTCAATACTATTCATTTTCTCCTCATAAGGCTTAGTATCTTGAGCATGTAAAGCAAAAGTGCACACTGCAAGCGTAGCCATTATTAAAAACTTTTTCATAATCCTGTATTTGTAGTTAGTTTCAATGCGTACAAATGTAGTAATATTTATTTATATAGGACGCAGGTTTTATAATAAAAACACTACTTTTACTTTTTATTCATATCTTAAAATGTATATGTTACTAAAAGTTACAATATTTTTTGTAACTTTGCACCACTTTAATTATTACAGGGGTACTTGCTAAACCCTCTTTAAAAAAACAAGATATGCAAAAAACAAAACAACAGGTAAGCGTACTGTTCCTGCTTTTCAGTGTGCTTTTTTGTGTTTGCCTTATTGCGGCAAACCTATTGGAAACAAAGCAGATTTCAGTGTTAGGTATTAGTTTGACAGGTGGTTTGATAGTGTTTCCTGTGTCTTACATTATTAATGACTGTGTATGTGAGGTATGGGGGTATAAGAAAGCTCGTCTGTTAATATGGTTAGGCTTTGCTATGAATTTCTTTTTTGTAACAATGGGTGCTATATGTGATTGGATTCCGGGTGCTCCTTATTGGAAAAATGATGCAGGTTTTCATGCTGTCTTTGGCTTAGCCCCTCGTGTAGCAGTAGCTTCTTTTATAGCTTTTGTGTTAGGCTCGTTTGCAAATGCTTACGTTATGAGTAAGATGAAATTGCGTGATGGAGGTAAGCGTTTCTCTGCTCGTGCTATTCTTAGTACTATAGCAGGTGAGAGTGTAGACTCTATAATATTTTTTCCTCTTGCTTTATCAGGAGTTGTTCCTACGGAAGAGCTACCCAAGCTGATGCTTTGGCAGGTGTTCCTTAAAACATTTTATGAGGTGTTAGCCTTACCTATAACGATAAGAGTAGTTAAGGCTTTGAAGGCGCATGAAGGTGAAGATGTCTACGATACAGGTATTAATTATAGTATTTGGAAGGTATTTAGTCTTAATTAAACACAACTAATTTTCCCCCCAAGCATATTAAAAATGCTTGGGTATATATTTTAAAAGATGGATAGAGAAGAAGATAAACTACAGTTATTAGGTAAAAAAACTGAATATAAGAGCGATTATGCTCCAGAGGTTTTAGAGTCTTTTGAGAATAAACATCAAGGTAATGATTATTGGGTGCAGTTTAATTGTCCAGAGTTTACCAGCTTGTGCCCTATTACAGGTCAACCAGATTTTGCTGAAATAAGAATATCATATGTTCCTGATGTGCGTATGGTGGAAAGTAAGAGCTTGAAGCTCTATTTGTTTAGTTTTCGTAATCATGGCGACTTTCATGAAGATTGTGTAAATATTATCATGAAAGACCTTATAAAGCTGATGAGTCCTAAGTATATAGAGGTAACAGGAATATTTACTCCACGTGGCGGTATAAGTATATATCCATATGCTAATTATGGTAAGCCAGGCACAAAGTATGAGAAATTAGCAGAATATAGGTTTATGAATCATAAGATGTAGCATATCTTTTAAAGAGTAAAATTATTAATAAAGATGTAGCCTTTCTTTAGAAGATTCTTTTTATAGCGTATTAGAATGATAAAGAAAGGCTTTTTAGTAGTAATTATACCGTGCAAGAAAACCGTTCTTTTATTTGTTTAAAATGGCTCCTATTTGCTTCTTTCCATCCATCATTATTGTTAATGGGTGTGTAAAGCGTATATGACGAATATGCTCTGTTTCATATATAGCAGGCATGGCATCGAGCATATTTTTATTGAATAGGCTCCCTTCTTCAGGCTTATTAGTGTCTACCATGAAATATCCTACTCCGAAAGAAGTGAGGTTTTGAAAGAAGTGTGTACCTTGACTAGGGTCTATATTATAGTTTTTCAGA
Source organism: Prevotella sp. C0209C1 (assembly GCF_056583855.1). Lineage (NCBI taxonomy): Bacteria > Pseudomonadati > Bacteroidota > Bacteroidia > Bacteroidales > Prevotellaceae > Prevotella > Prevotella sp. C0209C1. The sequence goes on from NZ_JBWPJP010000014.1 coordinate 27,792, forward strand.
GCTACTTCCACTATTACTCGTGCGGCAGATATATGTGCCCATTTTACAGGTATCCCAAGCCAAGGCTCGCTACTTCCCCAGCGTCCCGGTCCTACAAGCACATAGCTTTTGCCATTGGCAAGGAATTGGTCGTTAATTTTTTCTATTTCTAAAGCTATTTGTGAGTTATAGCGAGCATCATATTTATCATCATATTTCACATAAACAACATCGTAAACATCATTTGATATACCATGTCCTAAAGAGTTATTGCTACGTAAGATACATTTTTCATCAGGTATTTGTTCTATATCTTCATCTAAAATCTGTTTAGAGTCGACTATTGGTCGTATTTGTAAAAGATAGAATTCTGCTGTGCGGTCTGGGTTAATATTACAAGCAAACTCTATTTCTACGGGGCGACGCATAGCTTCTTCACCATAACGCATCGACATACGTAGTAGTTCGGGTAATGGTATAACATCATATTGTAACACGCCTGCAAAGGAAATAATTTTAGGACCTTTACCTATATGTGTGTCGCGAATACGTCGATCGTTTATGTCATAAGTAGAGGCTATGAAATTAAGAGAGTTGTCTTCGATAGCTGTTTGTATATCAAACTTTTTTATGTTAAAGCCATCATCTACCTTAAAGTCAGTGCCAGCGAGAGTCATATCTATAGCATAGAAATAATTTTGTGTGTCTCGCATAGCGAAATCGTTGCGTGAAAGCTGAATAATATGATTAGGGTGATAGGGTGATACACGCAGAGTTTGTCCTCCATCTACAATATATTTACCCAGCCCTAAAGCTAACGAGGCTATACCTTCTTCTGCTTTTTCGTTATTAACGGGGTAATAATTAATGCTACGCAGCACCCCAGAGATGTTAGGATAGTAGTGGTCGCCATAAGTTTTTCCTACTACTTCTTGAAGAATGACAGCCATTTTTTCCTGATCTATAACATTGCTTGTTGCAGTCATATATGCTTTTGACTCTTTATAAAATACCGAAGCATATACACTTTTTATAGCGGCAGCCATCATGTGTAACATCTGTTCGTGGTTACCTAAGTAAGGTATCATATAAGTGGAATAAACACCCGCAAAAGGTTGGTAATGGCTATCTTCTAAAAGAGAGGACGACCTGATAGCTATAGGCGAGCGAGTGGCATCTATAAAGGTTAGAAAGTCGTCATGATAGCTGTCGGGTAATTGCGCTTTAAGGAAAGCTTTAAGTATCTCTTCATCGGTAGCATTGCTTAAAGCAAGCTCGTATAGGTTATTATTTTCCATGAACTGATCGAACACATCAGTGCAAAGAACTACCGTTTTGGGTATCTGTACTTTAACATTGTCATACTTGTTAAAGTCGGTTTGTCGCTTAATGACATTATCTAAGAAAGCCAGCCCACGCCCTTTGCCTCCTAAAGAGCCGTCGCCAATGCGTGCAAAATGTGCATAACGGTCGAAACGTACACGGTCGAATTCTGCAACAACACCAATATTTTTCATTTGTCTATATTGCACTATAGCATCGAAGATAATCTGCCTATGTGCATTAATATCTTTAAGCTCATGCCATGTAACGTGTTTTAAAAAGCTACTTACAGGAAATATAGCACGTGCACAGAGCCAGCGGCTCATGTGATTGCGTGATACATGATAAAGCATAGAGTCGTTAGGAATAGTAAAGATGTTGTCTTGTAGCTCTTTTAGGTTATGAATGCGCATTATCTCTTTGTGTGTCTTGGGGTCTCGAAAGATAAAATCGCCAAAGCCCATACGCTCTTCCATAAGGTGGCGAAGGTCTACGCTAAGCATTTTAGAGTTTTTATCTACAAAATTAAATCCTTCTTTTTCTGCACGTTCACGGTTACTTGTTTCGGTGCTTTCCATGATAAGAGGTAGATATTCATCTTGAGCACGAATAGTTTCTAATAGCTTAAATCCGGCTTCCTCATCTTTTTCTTTTAGTGTATACCCAGCCATTGCTATTTCCGACTCTTCTATTGTTGACATAGGGAAACGCACATCGCTAATTACTCCTAAGCAGTTTTCTTTATATTTTTCATATATCTTTATGGCTTCTTTATATGTACGTGCTAAAACTACTTTAGGGCGTCCTCTCATACGCATAGTAGCAGCATGCCTGTTAAGAGCTTCTGTAGCAAAGTTTTTGCTTTGTTTTAAGACATAGCTATATAGATTAGGCAGGATAGAGCTGTAATAACGTATGCTATCCTCTACGAGTAGCAGCATTTGTACTCCTGCTTGTGCTATGTCGTGCTCAATATTCATTTTGTCTTCTATGAGCTTTATTATAGAGAGAATGAGATTAGTGTTTCCAAGCCAGCAGAAGACATAGTCGAAGATGCTTAAGTCTTCGTTTTTCATACGGCGTGTTATACCATGGGAGAAAGGTGTAAGAACCACACAGGGCATTTGTGGAAACTTTTCTTTTATACCATGTGCTATAGTAAAGGCATCGTTATCAGCATTGCCAGGCATACATATAACAAGGTCTATCTGTGTGGAAGCGAGTATGTCTTCGGCTTCTTCTGTCGTAGAAACTTGGGTAAACATAGGGGGATAGCGTAACCCCAACTCCATATATTCATTATATATTTTTTCCTCTATGCGTCCATCGTCCTCTAACATAAAGGCATCATAGGGATTTGCCACAATGAGAACGTTAGTTATTCGTCGTAACATAAGATCTACAAAGTTGGCATCTTTTAATATAAATTTAGTCCATGATTGTGGTATGTTAGTTAGTTTTCCCTCGTTTTCCATACATATAAAAAGTGTATATAGTTATTTTGCGAAGTTACAAAAGAATTTTAAAAGGCAAGATAATTTACTGTGTTTTATTTTATAGTTATTTTATAATAAAACTTATTGGGCTAAAAACGAAGTAATATCTTTTCGGAATTAAGATTCAAAAATGCTCTTATAATGTTAGTGTAGATGATGTACACTATCGGTGTAGGTGATATACACAAGTAGTGTAGGTGATGTACACTACTTATGTATGTGTGTTACATTTATGGTTAGATAATGTTTTTTAGTTATGCTTTATCCCAGTCGATAGACTTAATATACTCATCAAAGGTAGGTGGCGTTATTTTATAACTATTAAAGATATTAATAATTTCAGCTTGCTGTGTAGGGTGTAAAAGGCGTTCGCCATTGCGATAGTAGAAAAAGACGCGTTTACTTTCAAAAACAGATATGACGGCTTTGCGTATTTGAGGGTATATAGCCATAGGCACTTTGTCAAAGATATGTGTCATACCTTTTGCAAAAAGTAGTTCTTCCTTAGAGTTATAATATTCGCATTCACCCTCTTTTTGTACATGAGCAAGATATGATGGCGACACGGTTAGCTCTATTTTGTTGTTTATAGCGTCTTGGTTACGAAGTTTTGCAACATGCTGATGTATGCAGTCGTTAATGTGTTTGCACTGGCTATTGTTAGCATAGCATGAGATGGAATAGGTTGTAAGGTCTTGTTTGTTCATTGTTATGGTTTGTGTTATTTAGTTGTTATTTTTTTATTAGCAGTTATTGGTATAGTTTTTTGAGCTTCTTGTGCTCTTTTATTAGCTTCTATTGCACTTGCTTTGCGATGATATTGCATTATTTTTTTTCCAAATTTAGCAGCCATCGAGTCGGCTGAAAGAAATATCATCGTACCGTCATCATGCCCAACGGAGTCGTTAGGTATACGTTTCCCATGGTTATCAATAGTATCTTTATATAGGTATAACTTTCCGTTATAAATGTGCCATGAAGTGTATACAGTTACTTTAGGATATTCTACCGGGCTTTCGTCCTCTAAAGTGTTATTTTTCTTAACATATCCCACGGGTGAAGCTTGGTTAAAACTTTTTAGAGTAAATCCATATTCGCGTGGTATAAAGAGTGCTTGTTTTAGAGAGTCGCTCATTTCTGCCATTATTTGGCTTTCTGTTTTTAAGGGATTTGGCTTTAAAGTGGGTATTACTTGGAAAGTCCATGTGCCTTTCATTTGTTCTAAGTCTATAACAAGTATGGCTTCTTTTTTGTTGTGTGGGTTAAGTAATATTGCTATTTCGTCGCCTATATTAAGTGTTCCAAACACCTTATTGTTCTTGCGTGCGTTGACAATGTTTAATCGAATGGGGTTACCACCATCGTTAGGCAGGAATACAACGATAGAATCGGAACACCCATCACAGGCTAAGCCATATAATGTTTTGTCGCCTTTTAGCTTCGTGCTATTATTTATAGCTCCATAATCGTATGTAGCTTTTTTATTATAGCAAGATACTATACAAAGTATGGTGATAATTAGTATGTATATATTCTTCATATTAGTGTGTTAAAATCTATTTGCAAAGATAGTCAATTATTGCAAAAAGTAGGTCGTTAGCACTTGTTTTTGGTATTTTTTATCTACTTTTGCACTACTTATTGCGTATGTGCAAGAGGTATACATTAGCAAATTATAGCATTAAATATGGCAAAACAAATAAAATTTAGTCTCATTTATAGAGATATGTGGCAGAGCTCAGGAAAGTTTCAGCCACGCAAAGATCAGTTAGTAAAGATAGCTCCAGTGTTTATAGAAATGGGTTGTTTCGCACGTGTGGAAACAAACGGTGGAGCTTTTGAGCAAGTTAATTTGCTGGCTGGTGAGAATCCTAACGAGTCTGTCCGTGCTTATACAAAGATACTTCATGAAGCAGGTATTCAGACACATATGCTTGATCGTGGATTAAATGCTTTACGTATGTACACTGTTCCTGATGATGTTCGTGCTATGATGTATCGTGTAAAGAAAGCACAGGGTGTAGATATTCCTCGAATATTTGATGGTTTGAATGATATCCGTAATATAGCACCTTCAATAAAGTGGGCTAAGGAAGCAGGTATGATACCACAGGCAGCTCTTTGTATTACTACTTCTCCTATCCATACAATAGATTATTACACTAATCTTGCAGAAGAGTTGATAGCTGCAGGTGCAGAAGAGATATGCTTGAAGGATATGGCAGGTATTGGACAGCCAGCTTTATTAGGACAGCTAACTAAGAACATAAAGGATAAGCACCCTAACATTGTTATAGAATATCATGGCCACTCTGGTCCGGGTCTTTCTATGGCATCTATGCTTGAGGTAGCAAAGAATGGTTGTGATATTCTTGATGTTGCTATAGAGCCTTTGTCATGGGGTATGGTACACCCTGATGTTATTTCTGTTCAAAGCATGTTAAAGCATGCAGGCTTTGATGTGCCAGAAATAAATATGGACGCTTATATGAAGGCGCGTGCTATGACTCAAGAGTTTATAGATGAATGGTTGGGATATTTTATTAATCCTAAAAACAAAATATCCAGTTCTTTACTTCTTGGCTGCGGCTTACCCGGAGGTATGATGGGTTCTATGATGGCAGATTTAGGTGGTATTCATGCCACTATAAATAATCTTCGTAGAAAGAAAGGAGAACCAGAGCTTTCTACAGACGACCTTTTAATTAAGCTCTTTGACGAAGTAGCTTATGTCTGGCCTCGTATAGGTTATCCTCCATTGGTAACACCTTTCTCACAGTATACTAAGAATATAGCTTTAATGAATTTGTTAACGCTTGAGCAAGGCAAAGGACGCTTTGTCATGATGGACGATTCTATGTGGGGAATGATATTAGGTAAGAGTGGTAAGGTACCGGGCAAGATAGCTCCAGAGATAGTAGCTTTAGCCAAAGAGAAAGGATTAGAATTTACTACAGCCGACCCTCATACCCTTATACCTTTATCATTAGACGATTTCCGAAAAGAGATGGATGAGAATGGTTGGGATTATGGACAAGATGATGAAGAGCTATTTGAGCTTGCTATGCACCCAGAGCAGTATCGTAACTATAAGAGTGGTCAGGCAAAGAAAAATTTCCTTGCCGACTTGCAAAAAGCTAAAGATGCAAAGTTGGGCGCAAGTGTTAGCATAGAAGAGGCTACTGCTTTCAAACATGCTAAAGCCGATGCGTTAGTAGCTCCTGTTAAGGGACAATTGTTCTGGGAGTTCCAAGGAGATGGCGAGGCAGCACCTGCTATAGAGCCATTTATAGGTAAGGAATATAAGGAAGGAGATGTCTTCTGTTATATTGTAGCTACTTGGGGTGAGATAGTTATAGTACCAGCAGCTCTTGGTGGTAAACTTGTAGAGATTAATGCAAAGCAAGGAGCTAAGGTAAATAAAGGAGATGTTATTGCTTATATAGAGCGAGAGCACAAAGATTGATAACTTTCTATAATAAATAAAAATAGCAATCCATACGATAGAACACTTCTTACGTATGGATTGTTTTATTTTATAAGATCATTTTATTAATGGATTATATTGCTATAATAGATAAATATTATTCTGATAATGATAAGTTAAGACATCTTTTGTTAGAACATAGTATGGATGTTGCAGATAAAGCTCTTGCTATAGTAGACTCTCATTCTGACTTAAAGGTAAACAGAGCCTTTATAAAAGAGGCGGCAATGTTACATGACATAGGGATTTTCCTTTGTGATGCTCCCAGCATATTTTGCTTTGGAAGTGAGCCTTATATTTGTCATGGGCGTTTAGGAGCTAACCTTTTGCGTAAAGAAGGTTATCCGTTACATGCTCGAGTTTGTGAGCGACATACAGGAGCAGGTATAACAAAGCAGCAGATAATAGATTGTAATTTGCCTCTTCCCAAGCAAGACTTTTTACCAGAAACGGTTGAAGAAGAAATTATTTGTTATGCTGATAAGTTTTTCTCAAAAAGCAAACCTAATGTTACTAAAACGTATGAGCAGGCTATAAAGAGTCTTTCTAAGTTTGGTGAAGAAGGTATAATACGTTTTAAAAACTGGGCAGTGAGGTTTGAATAACATTTAATAGTAGTGTTTTTATATTATAAAAGTAGATGCGTTTTCTTATGGTGAGACATAAGGATAAATATAAAATAAGACCGTGTATTATTATAGCATAAAACTATTAATACACGGTTGATAATATTATTAAAGACAAAACAAGTAAAACGTTCTCTATTTATTTAGCTCTATAGTTTTTTCTACATCTAAAGCATCTGCAATAATAGATATAGGATTAAGCACCTTATAGCCTGAAGACATTTCTATTTGCCATTTGCAAGTTTCACAATCTGTAGTAACATAGTCGGGATTAACGTCCTTAATCTGCTTGAAAAGGTCATTACCTATTGCTTGAGAATTGGCATAGTTTTCTTTTTTGAAGCCATAAGTTCCTGCTATACCACAGCATTGAGAGTTGAGTATAGTGAGTTTTAACCCAGGTATCATACGTAAAAGCTCTGTACTATAAATAACCCAGCCCATACGTTCCATGTGGCAAGCCGAATGATATGCAGCATGCATCTTGAAATCTTTGCGGAAAGCGAGTTTTATTTTCCCCTCTTCTATAAGGCGATATAAGAAACGAGTAGCTAAAGTTATGCCTTCGCGTATATCATCATTATCTATATTGAGAAGATGTTTATATTCGTCTCGCATGGTAAACGTACAAGTAGAACTTGTTGTAAGGACTATACGATTATCATTCTTGTATGATTTACGTATGCTTTCCATATTTATTTCTCCCTGTCGGCGCGCTTGCTTTGATAGTCCATTAGCTATTAAAGCTACTCCGCAACATTTTTCTTTTTCCAATAAGTGGACACCATAGCCACAAGCATTCATGATTTTTACAAGATTTTTTCCAAGTTGTGGGAAGTTATAGTTTACATAGCAACCATGAAAATAGCTGACATGCTTATTATAATCATTTTGTTTAGATGCAGCATACTTCTTATACCATGTTTCAAATTTTTGAGTAGTATATGCAGGGAATTGTCTGTGTTTGTCTATTCCCATGACATTATGAAGTATAATCTTTGTTGGTTTTAAGGATAAAGAAAAATTGACAAGTGGTGCTACCATGTTCGACATTGTTCCGACAAAGTCAGTATTTGCCAACATTACATCGCGCAACTTAGGAGTCTTTTTACTATATTTAATACGCGAACTTTGTATGATGTCTGCAATTCGTACATTATGTGGGCAAGCTACTTCACATCTTTTACAGTTAAGACACAGCTTGAGTATCTCTTCAAAATATTTTTCGTTCTTTAAGCGATAACGTTCTACGTCAGGACCTGAATGTTTAGGACCGGGATACTTAGGCTCAACAGCTGATACAGGGCAATATGCTGTACAGATAGAACATTTTAAGCATTGTTCTAAGTTGTTTTTACTTATATTTTTTAATTGAATACCTTCCATAGTCATTAGCTTATTACTTTAATATATCCTTTGTTACTTGCAAAGCTGTTAATAATGAAACACCAGTACCATCAGCTTGCTTGATATGGTTATGCCCTTCGAGCACAGAGCCTATGGCATACATATTAGTAATGGTAATATCTTTTTTAAAAGGATGAAACTTTGAGTCGGTTGCAACTCCATAGTTCATATAGGCTTGAGGCTCGAAAACCGATTCTTCCGACCATTCTTCACGATTAGAAGAGGCATGTACGTCGAGGTTAAGAATAGGCTCAAAGATATGTTCATAATCACTTACTAATCCTTGACTCATAAATGATCCTGTTGCAAGAATATAATTGTCAGCTTTTAATTTCTCTTCAGGAAGATGGTCGGCAGTAAGGTATTGTACCTCACCATCATTTATTTTACCACCATTTATCCTGTTGCTTACAAGCTCAACTCCACCATGTGCCTTAAAACTATTCATCATTGTCATAGCAACGCGTACTCCCATCACAGAAGGGGGCATAGGCATTATATAATATAAAGGTGTAGTTACCAGTTTGCGTAGCATTTCATCTTCGGTAGAATTGCGTAATCCTGCTACTGCAGGGAAAAGAATAGTATCATATCCTGATAACTTATTTATTTCTATAGCTATACGTTCTATTAGATTTTTGTCGTGGATTACCTTAGCTATATTTGTAGCTCGCATTTCTGTAGGGTTGCGACGTATATAATCGAACTCTTTTAAATGAATGCTTTTTAATTCTATATTTGAGCCATAGTTGGAAAGTCCGGCTAAAATAAAGTTAGTAGGAAGATCCAAAAAACCAGCAATATTTACTAAAGCAACCTTTTTATGTGCAAGTTTTTCTCCCATTTTACATGTAGCCATTCCCTTAATACTTATCCATGTTGGCTTTAATGTTCCCATTGGGGTGATACGATAGTGGTTTCTTTCAGCACTTCCTATGGTTTGGATACCGCATGAATTTAATAATACTTGTGCTTCATTAGCTAACAAAGCTATCTTTTCTGCCCCTATTTTAGTATATGGATGTTTCGCATTTAGATGCTTTATAGCTTCTAAAGGCTTTTCTATTTCTTTGCCATTAGCATCATATCCTAATAAATCGAACGAACCAGACGCGAAATGTAAGCTGCTTTGCCCATTAGTAATAATAGCTACCCGTTGCCCTTTTGTAGCTAACACATTAGCTGCAGTTAAGCCACTTAGTCCACCTCCTATAATAATAGTATCAAATTTCATTATTTTTCCTCCAAAGATGCTTTAAGTTTGTCTAATCCACATAAATCTTGATAGATATGTGCTGATAGCTGCGCCTCGCTAAGCGATTGTCCCCATGCTACAGGGCGCATACCTTTCCATCGTTCATTAATAAATTCTAATAAATCTTCTTCTGACTTTTTTACATTATTTCCACAAATAAAATTAGCCGCACGACAAGTACAAAGCTCTCCTTGGCAAGTACCCATACCTACACGAGTGCGTCGACGAAGATTTAATAGGTTATGTACATGTAATTTCTCTATTGCAAATTTTGCTTCTGCAACACTGACTTCTTCACATTCACATATAAGAGCAGAATCTTCAACGGTGTCTAATTTTAGGTCTTTCGCAAACTGTCCATGTCTGCCTTCAGCAGCATTTATTGACGTGCTGTATCGTTTGCCATGTGAATCTTTTACGATTTCTTCTGACCCTGGTAATGGTACGGTTGCAGTTTGGCAAGGCTTATTAATGTTAAGTTTTTTACAAGCAAGGTTAGTTGCTTCTTCTGCCATTAAGCGATAAGTCATCATCTTGCCACCAGTGATGGTTATAAATCCCTCCATTCCATCTCGTGAGGCATGATCTAAACATACAATACCTCGGCTAATATTCCTTCCTGAGGGATCGTTATCTGCTGCAACTAATGGGCGTACACCAGCATATGCACGTAAAACACGTGTAGTAGCAAGGCTTGGAGCTAATTTTTCGCCTTCTCTTATTAATAAATCTACCTCGGCGTTTGTAACCTTTAGATTGTCTATAGTATCGAAAGGAACACGATCGCTCGTAGTGCCAATAACACAAACGGTATCATCTGGCACTAATATGTCGGCATTAGCAGGCTTACGACAACGATTTATAACCATATTGTTAACACGATGTCCAAATATAAGTAATGTTCCTTTGGCAGGAAACATGTTTACAGTTATTCCTGCACGTTTAGCTACAAGATGCCCCCATATTCCTGCTGCATTTATTGTTAATGAGGAGTGTATATCATAAACGTCTCCTGTTAAGTTGTTACGAAGAGTTACACCTACCACTTTGTCTTGTTTTACAATAAGGTTTGTTACTTCATGGTAAGTTAGAATATCAGCTCCATGATTTCGTGCGTCAAGAATGTTAGCTGCAGTTAAGCGGAAAGGGTCGATAGAAGCATCAGGGATACGTACCGCACCTATTAGATCAGGGTTAACCGCAGGCTCTATGTGGCGTGCTTCTTCGGGATCTATGATCTCTGCGTTAATGCCAGCTTTTTGACAAGATTCTACAAAAGTAGCCTGATAAGCCAAATCGTCTTCGGGAAGAGTGATGAAAAGTCCATCGGTTTCTTCTACGCAATGGCGTGCTACTTTGCGAAGGATCATGTTCTCTTTAATACATTCTGTAGCCGAGCTTTGATCTGTTACGGCATAACGTGCACCACTATGGAGTAATCCGTGATTACGTCCAGTAGCCCCATTAGTAAGGTCATCTTTCTCTACCAATAGTACTTTCATGCCTCGCATAGCACAATCGCGCGCTGTTCCTGCACCAGTAATACCACCGCCAATGATAATTACATCATAATGTTTAGTTGTAAAATCCTTCATTTTAAATATGTCGGTTGTTTAATAGATTATTGTTTATGTTCAACGAGACTAAGACCAGTTGTTTTTTTTGATACGAAATATAAAACATTTCTTTGCGAAACAAAAATACAATAAGACGTTTTTATATCCAAAGAATAGCTTTATTTTTAACTATTTTTTAAGATAAGAAAGTCTTTCTTCAGTGTTCTTTTTAGCTGTTTGCGCAAACATTTCACTAAGTTATAGTAAATGTATATAGTATGTTGTATAAAAATAAGTGTTTGGTAGTGTGTTTTTAAAATGTAAAATAATATGATTTTTACGTAACGAAAGTGTTTTTTGAAGCCGTTAATATCATATAAAAAAGTTATAAAAAAGCACTATTCCCTAAAAAAGTAAATAACTTTGAGAAAAAGTATTATCTTTATTAGTACCTTTGAAAAATATATTTAGTATACTATTAAATAAATAAGAAATAAAAACTTATCTTCATATGACAAAAGAAGAAAGACATTCTATCATTTTAGATCAGCTAATAAAGAAAGATTCTGTTCTTGTTACTGATTTAGCTTCTATACTTAATGTAACCTCGGTAACAATCCGTAAGGATCTAACAGAATTAGAAATACAAGGTAAGCTATATCGTAGTCATGGTAAAGCTATTCTTATAGATCCGTTTACAATTAACCGTTCTGTTAATGATAAAGAGCGTTTATATCAAGAGGAGAAGATGTCTATAGGTTACGAAGCAGCTCAGCTTATTACTCACGACGATTCTATTTTGATAGCATCAGGTACTACGTTGCATAATTTTGCTCGTTGTATTCATCCTAAACATAGGCTAACGGCTATGACCTCTTCTACATCTATTTCGCAAATTCTATCTCAAAAAGAAGATATAGATATTATACAGTTAGGTGGAACACTTCGTCACAGTTCGTTATCAGTAGTGGGTGATTATAGCAAAATGATGTTAAGCGAGTGTTCTTTTAGTAAGCTTTTCCTTGGGGTGGATGGTATAGACTTTGATTTTGGCATTACAACAACTGATATACGTGAAGCCCGCCTTAACAAAGCCATGATGGAAGCATCTCAAAAGATTATAGTTTTGGCCGATTCATCTAAGTTTGGTAAGCGTGGCTTTGCAAAAATTTCTAATTTAGAAGATATTGATATAATTATTACAGATGAGCATATAAAGAAGGCTGATGTATTACGCATAGAGGAGTTAGGTATAAAGCTGGTTATAGCTCGCGGTAATACACAAGTAAATAGTAAACAATAATTACCTTTTTCTTATACGAAAATTAAACAATAAAATATTTTTTAAATCAATGAAAATTCCAGATATCTTTAATGATATTCGCCCTTTTGAGCCAGAGGAGTTGCCTGCTGTGTACGATAGGTTGCTTGCTAACCAACAGTTTAGGGCTGTTTTAAGTTTTTTATATCCAGATGTACCTTTGGAAGTGATAGCACAACAGATGCGAGCTTGCAAGACTAATTTAGACTTTCAGTTAGCTTTTTGTTATAAGTTTTTGAAAGAATTGCTTGCTAAGCAAAGTACTGGTTGCGATATGGATATATCAGAGATTTCTAATAAGGAATGTTATACTTTTATGAGTAACCACCGTGATATAGTGCTCGATTCAGCTTTATTAGATATGTTGCTCATAGAAAAGAAATTTTCTACTACTTGCGAAATAGCTATTGGAGATAATTTGCTTAGTATTCCATGGGTACTCGACATAGTACGTGTTAATAAAAGCTTTATAGTAAAGCGTGGGTTATTGGCTCGTGAGCGTTTAGCCTTTAGTCATACGCTGTCTGCCTATATGCATTTTGCTATAAAAGAGAAACATGAAAATTTATGGATAGCACAACGTGAGGGTCGCTCAAAGGACTCTAAAGATAGAACACAACGTTCTATTCTTAAAATGTTGACACTCGCAGGAGAGGGTAGTGCTTTAGACAGGCTTAAATCTTTACGCATATCGCCATTAGCTATTTCATACGAATATGATCCTTGCGATTATCTTAAAGCTGCAGAGTATCAGGCACGGCGAGATAACATTAATTGGGAAAAAGGTCCTATGGACGATGTTATAAGTATGCGTACTGGTATAATGGGATATAAAGGTAAGATTCATTTGCATGCAGCTTGCTGTATTAACGACTATCTTGATTCTTTAAAAAAGGTAGAAATGAACAATTCTGAGCTGCTTGACACTGTAGCATTACATATAGATAAAGAGATATATCGTAATTATAAATTGTTTCCAAATAACTATATTGCTTTAGATCTATTAAATGGTTGCGAGGATTATAAGGATTATTATACGTTAGAAGAGGAGCGTAAGTTTGAGCAATATCTTAATAACCAGCTCAATAGGATAGAGATACCTAATCGTGATGAGGAGTTTTTAACTAAACGTATGCTTGAGATGTATGCTAATCCGGCTAAGAACTATTTAGACTCTATTTAGTAAACTGCTTTTTATTACTTCTGTTTTTTATTTTATATATAAAAGTTGTTGTGCTATTTATGTTACAAAACAACATTTATAAGTAAAAAACGAGGGTGTGCCAAAAATGGTATACCCTCTTTCTTTATAAGCTATAATCTTGTTAATGTATGTTTTTTATATACTACAACTTACCTGTTGTTTTTTTATTAGTAGTATTTTATACTAAGCATCTGTTACTTTTTATAATACTTCTTTTAAGTATTTACCCGTCAAACTTGCATTACATTTTACGATTTCTTCAGGTGTTCCTTCTGCAATGATACTTCCCCCGTTATCACCTCCTTCAGGTCCCATGTCTATAATGTGGTCAGCACATTTTATTACGTCTAAATTGTGTTCTATAACGATTATGGAATGACCACGTTCTATTAGTGCATAAAAAGCCGTAAGTAAGCGTTTAATATCATGGAAGTGTAAGCCTGTAGTAGGTTCATCAAAAATAAATAAGGTAGGCTCTATTTGTTCTTGTCCTATGAAATAAGCTAATTTCACGCGTTGGTTCTCTCCACCTGATAATGTAGAGGAACTTTGTCCCATTTTTATATATCCTAATCCGACATCTTCTAAAGGTTTTAATCGTTTAACAACCGACTTATTTTTATTTTTTGTAAAAAAGGAAATAGCCTCCGATACGGTCATTTCTAATATGTCGTATATGTTTTTTCCATTATATTTTATTTCTAAGATTTCTTTTTTGAAGCGTTTGCCGTGGCATGTTTCACATTTTAGTGTTAAGTCTGCCATGAATTGCATCTCTACTGTTGTTACTCCTGCTCCTTTACACTCTTCACATCTTCCTCCTTCTGCATTAAAAGAAAAGAATTGTGGTGTATAACCCATCTGTTTTGATAGTTTCTGATCTGCATATATTTTACGAATTTCATCGTAAGCTTTAACGTATGTAGCAGGATTAGAGCGAGTGCTTTTCCCTATAGGGTTTTGGTCGACGAGCTCTACATGCTTTATTTTTTTCCAATCTCCTTCCATGCTTGAGTATTCGCCAGGCATATCAGCAGCTTCGTCTAACTTACGTTTTAGCGCAGGGTAAAGAATTCCTTTTATAAGTGAAGATTTTCCGCTACCACTTACTCCGGTAATAGCTGTAAAAATGTTAAGAGGAATCTTTACGTCAACGCCTTTAAGATTGTTCATACGCGCACCTTTTATGTTTATGTATAAATTCCACGGGCGTCGTGTAGATGGAACTTCTATCTTCTCATTATGAGTAAGATATGCAATGGTATGCGATAGTGGATATTTCTTTAAAAGTTTGTTTATAGCATCTTTGTCGTTTAGCTTACTGTCTAATGCTTTCATGTTGCCTTCAAACACTATTTTTCCTCCCAAGTTGCCTGCATCAGGCCCCATGTCTATCAGATAATCGGCTGCTCTCATTATTTCTTCATCATGTTCTACTACTATTACCGTGTTACCACTTTTTTGTAATTCTTTAAGAACATAGATAAGGCGTTCGGTGTCTCTGCTATGAAGTCCGATAGAGGGTTCATCTAAAATATAAAGAGAGCCTACTAAAGGCGAGCCTAATGAGGTGGCAAGATTAATGCGCTGACTTTCCCCTCCGCTTAATGTGTTAGATTGTCTGTTAAGGGTAAGGTATCCCAACCCTACGTCTATGAGAAATTGTAGCCTGTTAATTATTTCCACCAACAGACGTTTACTTATATTTTTTTCATTATTAGGCAGCTCTAAATTGTCAAACCACTTTTTTAGTTTTATAATAGGCATGTTTATTAAGTCGGTTATGGCTTTATCTGCTATTTTCACCCATGATGCTTCTTTTTTTAAGCGGTTTCCGTTGCAGTCAGGGCAAGTAGTTTTCCCTCTATACCTACTCAACATTACACGATACTGTATCTTGTACTGATTTTCTTTCAGCATTTGAAAAAAGGCATTAATGCAAAATTTGTCATGAATGTCCATGTTTTTTTCGCAAGGTAGTCCTTTCCAAAGCTGGTCTTTCTGCTTTTGTGTCAGCTTATGATACGGCTTAAATATAGGGAAATCGTCTTTTGCAGCACGGCGGCAAAATTCTTCTTTCCATTGTTTCATCTTATCGCCATGCCAGCATTGCACGCAGCCATCGTATACAGAGAGTGTGGAGTCAGGAACCACTAACCTTTCGTCTATTCCGATAACACTACCAAACCCTTCACATGTAGGGCAAGCTCCTATAGGCGAGTTAAAAGAAAACATATTATCATTAGGCTCATCGAAAATAATGCCATCTGCTTCAAAGCGTATAGAGAAATTGTAAATGGTTTTTGAAGGTAAAAAGAGTAATAATAGCTCTCCGTGCCCTTCAAAAAATGCTGTTTCGCAAGAGTCTGTAAGTCGAGAGATATTATCTTTTGTACCATCTAAAGAGAGGCGATCTATTACAAGGTAAACATCTTTTTCATTTATACTCTTATCGTGAGACTTTTCTAAATAGTCATCTATTCTTATAAAGTCGCCATTTATATAAATGCGGTTATAGCCTTCTTGCATATTCATTTCTAACTGTTGTGTAAAAGTCCTATCTTCGGCTATATGTATAGGTGTTAAAATGCAGAATTTAGTCCCTTCTGGATATTCTTTTACCTTTTCTATTACATCTTCTATAGAGTTGTGTTTTACCTCTTTTCCGCTAATAGGACTATATGTGTGCCCTATCCTTGAAAAAAGTAAACGTAAGTATTCATATATCTCGGTAGAGGTCCCTACAGTAGACCGAGTATTCCTTGAGATAACCTTCTGCTCTATAGCTATAGCAGGAGGTAATCCTTTAATAAAATCGACATTAGGTTTTGCCATTCTGCCAAGAAACTGCCTCGCGTATGCTGATAAGCTTTCTACGTATCTGCGTTGTCCTTCTGCATATAATGTATCAAAAGCTAAAGACGATTTTCCTGAACCTGATACTCCTGTGATAACTATAAATTTTTCTTGTGGTAATCTTACATTTATGTTTTTTAGGTTGTTTACCTTTGCACCCTTTACCTCTATATATTTCTGCATAAAAAGATTTTGAAATCCTGTATTTAGCCCACTGTTTTTTTTGTGAGTGATATGAATATTGTTTATGAAAAACAAAAGTACAAAAAAAGCGCAACATGACAAAATAGTTATTATGTCCTTGCAATATGTTAAAAATCATTATTTTACAGTTTTACAAAGGCTGTTTGCTTTCAGGTTTTTAAGGTATGAGATATTTGTTTTTCATTATAGCTCTATACTTTAAAAGGGAAATTTGTCAGCACTTTACAGAAAATATGTATCTTTGTTAGTGGATAAGCTATGGTATATGTATTAAGCATTAAGTATGCTTACTGTGTTTGTGCTATATCATAAAAATATAATAAAAGGCAATGAAAGCAAACTTTTTATATAAGGATCTCTCTATAAAAGAACACAATGGGCGGCGTTATGTTTTAGATATACTTCGTCGGAAATATATAGCATTAACACCTGAGGAATGGGTGCGACAAAGTTTTATACGTTTTGTCGTTGAAAAGAAAAATTATCCTCAAGCACTTTTAGCTAATGAAATTAGCCTCAGCTTAGGTAATAAAAAGTTGAGAGCCGATAGTGTTTTATACGATAAAATGTTAAAGCCCCGTATGATAATAGAGTATAAAGCTCCTAAAATATCTATCACTCAAAGGGTTTTTGATCAGATTTTTAGTTATAATATCCTTCTTTCTGTGCCATATATTATAGTGACTAATGGAATAGAAATATATGTTTGCAAGCTTAATGAAAAGGAGAAAAGATATATGTTTTTAGATGATATACCATATTATGAAGAGTTGTAGAGAAATTATATTAAAAAATTATTGGCACATTTATTGCAAAAGACTTATTTTAAGAACAATAAATATATAAATAATGACTAAGAGAAAATGGATAGGTGCTGCACTTGGCTGGATACTTTCAGGTGGTAATATATTAGGAGCTTTGGCAGGTTACTGTGTTGGTAGCCTGTTAGCAGATGCAGCAAAAGGGGCAGACGGCAATGTTAATAATGGCGGTTATGACGAAGAATCGTCGGCAGAAAATTATGGAGAAACATCTTTTGAAGAGATGCGCAACTCTTTTCTCTTTTCCCTGCTTGTGCTATCTTCTTATGTCATTAAGGCAGACTCTAAGGTTATGCATTCTGAAATGGAATATGTTCGTAAGTTCCTTCGTTATAATTTTGGTGATGAAGCTGTTTTGCAAGGCGAGATTATTCTTAAACGTCTTTTAAAAAAAATGGATAATGAAGGTATGCTTGCTTTTAAGAATGTTATTCATAGAAGTTGCATGGAAATATCTTTTAACATGAGTGAAGAGCAGCGTCTTCAGCTTCTCGATTATCTTATAATGATAGCTAAAGCAGACGGAACGGTGTCTTTTCAAGAAGTAGAGGTATTAAAGGATATAGCCCTTCATCTTCATCTTAGCGTGCAAGATGTTGAATCTATGCTAAATATGGGGTATTCATACGAGGGAAAGCAAAAATATTCATCTTCGAAAGCGGATCTTAATGTATATTATAAGATATTAGGAATATCACCTTCGGCAACGGATAAAGAGGTAAAAGACGCTTACCGCAAAATGGCTCTTAGGCATCACCCAGACCGTGTGGCATCGCTTGGTGAGGATATAAGGAAAGCCGCAGAAGCTAAATTTCAAGAGATAAACGCAGCTAAAGAAGCTATATATAAAGCAAGAAATATATAGTATATGGGCGTCTTTTATGTTTAGGAAGGGGAAAAGATGTCTATACACCGGAAAATTTATGCTTCTTTGTAAGAAAAAGGTTTGCTTTCTTTATGGTAAAAATCATGTATAGAAAAGAAAAATAACCTATTTTTAACTCAAAAATAGGTTAAAAATGGATTAAAAATAACTTATTTTTAATCTTTAAGTATGTTTCTCTTTTCTGAAAAATCTTATTTTTAAGAATGTAGAAGATGGCTTTTTTAATAGTCTTTTTTGTTAGTTAATTTGGTAACAGCTATATTGTCAATAGACTTTATATAGTTGTCGAAGTGTTTGTTAAGTAATGTTTCTTCGTTATCATTGATATGTAGGCTTGTGCTATTTTTGCGTTGGCGTGCCTTTGCTCCAAGTAGCGAACGAATGATAAAGCCCATTGTAAGTTTGGAAGAGTCGTGGTTAAGCGTAAATACTTCTATATTGTTTTCACTAAGGGTTTTGGTTATTAGTTTTGCTTTTATAAGGTCGTTAATAGAGCGCATAATCTGTGTATAAGTATAGCTTGTTAGTTGTTGTAGTAGTTGAGCGTCAGTAGGTCCTTCCGCGTTCATTTGTCTACGCCCCATAATGCTCATTATAACGCAGGCTTTACGTAGCTTTTCTCGTGGGCTATCCTTACGCATCTCGCCGATATATCTTCCGTCTGTAAGCTCCTGATTAGCTCGTCCTAACT
This sequence comes from Prevotella sp. C0209C1, assembly GCF_056583855.1. Lineage (NCBI taxonomy): Bacteria > Pseudomonadati > Bacteroidota > Bacteroidia > Bacteroidales > Prevotellaceae > Prevotella > Prevotella sp. C0209C1. The sequence goes on from NZ_JBWPJP010000014.1 coordinate 46,904, forward strand.
CAGCAAAGCCTATACAGATATACCATGAAAGCTGTAGCCATAACATAAGTAGTGGTAAGGCAGCTAAAGAGCCATAAATGAGATTGTAACTTGCAAAAAACACTTGGCAATGTATGTAGATACTTTGTATAATAATAATGCTGAATGCAGCCATTAAAGCAGGAATAAATATCATAGATACACGCACTTTAGTGTTAGGTAAGAGCGTGTACATAGAGATGAAGAGAAGGGTTAGTATAGATAGAGGTAGCATAAAGCTGATAAGCTCTTGCAAGATAGGCGTGAGAAGTTGGAACTCTGGAAGATGTCCTATTACAGATTGAAAGAAAATGCTAAGCCCGGAAAGTAAGATTAATGTAAGAGGCAGGAATATCAGTATAGACACATAATCGGTAATAGCCCTACCCATGCTACGTTCTTTCTTTACTCCCCAAATGCCATTAAAGACAGCTTCTATGTTGTTAAAGAGCGATATTACAGAATATAGCATCCATACTAAGCTAATGCCAAGGATAACACCAGTATGGGTATAGTTGATATACGATTTTGCTAAGTTTAATACTACTTTAGCAGTATTAGGCTGATTAGCAAAGAGCTGTCTACACCATTCTACGATATAGTCCTCAAATCCGAACCCACGTGCGATAGCTAAGATAGCAGCAAACATAGGTACAAGTGCCATCAGGGTGTTGTATGTTAATTGTGCAGCATATCCCCAATGGCGTTCTACGAAAAGTCCGTTAAACACAAGATATAGCCTTTGAGCTATATATATTAAAGGATTATCCTTAAAACGTACATAGGAATGTCTCCATATTTGGCGTTTAAAGAAGAAGATTAGCTTATTGATAGTTATAGCTTTTTTTGCCATTATATATTTGTATGTCTTGTGGTTATTTTACTGATTGATTAAAAGTTATATTGAAATCCGATGGAAGCATATTCCTTAAACTGCCAAAAGCCATGATTATTATCACGAGCCACACCGTCGTCGAAGCGCGGATATATAAATAGCTGTGTAGAAATATATCTGTTGAATTTGAATGAAATGAGGTTTTCCCATTCTATTTCTGTACGTGAATAGGTGGTATATCCGTAAAGGCGAGTACGCCATAAAAGCATTTCGAGTATTTTCCAGTCTAATTGTATATTAAATTCAGAACCTATATCGTTGAGAAAATGTTTCTCCGTCCCTATTCCTAAACGTGATGAGAGGTCTAAAAGTCTGGTATATTTCATGTTGTATGCCAAAGGCGCTATATGTATGTTTCCTTTTAAATGATGATTAGCCCAGTCTATGGAATAGTCCATACCGAGAGATAAATTTAAGTTGAATGGTGCAAGAAAGTCTGAATATACTTTAGGGTCGTTGGCTTTATATGAGTGTGCAAACTGCGTGTTGGCAATGATCTGCACAGAGTAATACCAACGCTTTGTAGCTTGTAATCCGAATTTTGATGTAAGACGTATAAGGTCGTTTGTAGTTTTTACTCTGTGTAAGGAGTCTGACCGTGTGCTTTGAATGCCGAAACGCATTTCAAGAAAATTATCCCACTTTATTTTTTGTTTGTTATTATAGTTGGCTTGCATACTTATAGCTCCCAAGGCAGAATAGTTGCTTTCACCTCCTTGAAACCAATTGTCGGTAACAATGTTCTGCATCATCTGTAAAGAATAATCGCCTTTGAAAGCCCAGAAATTAGGCTTCTTTATCATGACTTTTATGGGGGCTGCTATAGGCTCTGGAGTTTTCTCCTCTGCTTTTTTTACTATTTCAGCATCATGATGAATAGTAACCCTAAGATTGTCAATAGTGTTAATATCTTTTGTTAGCTTAGTAGAGGAGTTTTCTACGAGATAAGGGCGTTGTAAGTAAATATTGAGCAGTGTGTTGTCAAAGCTGGAGAGTGTGTTATTTGGTGCAAACGACTTATGTATAATGTCGTGGTAAAAAGTAGTAGGCATAAATAGCCTCACTTCTTTATATTTTATTTTATCTTTAGGAGATAAGCTAAAGTTTTTACTATATAATATTGTGTCCCTTTTTGCTTGTAGAGAGTCGATGTATTGTAGGTAAATGTCTTTAGTAGGGGCTTTTATAGGTGTAGTAGTAGTGGCTTGTGCAAAGCCATATAATAAGATTAAGAAAAGGAAAGTTATAGCTGTTAGAAAACGTTTCATGTTGTCTTGGAAATATTTTGATTAAAATAAAAAGAATCTCTTGTTTGCAAAATTACAATTCTTTTTTAATCTATGCTATATAAAAGGCATGTAAAAAGATATAATTTATATAGGTCATAATGCCTGCTTAGAAGTTGTTTTCTTGTGAAAGAGCTTTATTTGCTTTGTTTTAATGTTTCTTTTGTAAGAAAAATATAGATATGAAACGATTAATACACATATTTTTGTATCTTTGCACTTTAGTTTTGGGCAATTATGCCTTTATACTTATAAACTTAAAAAATATCTATCGTGGCTGAAACAAAGTATATTTTCGTAACAGGTGGTGTTGTTTCTTCTTTAGGGAAGGGAATTATATCTTCGTCAATAGGTAAGCTTCTACAGGCAAGAGGCTATAATATTACCATTCAAAAGTTTGATCCATATATCAATATCGATCCCGGAACATTAAATCCTTATGAGCATGGAGAGTGTTATGTAACGGTTGATGGTATGGAGACAGATCTTGACTTAGGGCACTATGAGAGATTTACCGATATTAAAACTACTAAGGCTAACTCTATGACAACGGGTAGAATCTATAAAAGTGTTATAGATAAGGAGCGTCGTGGCGATTATTTAGGTAAGACCATTCAGGTGGTACCTCATATTACAGATGAGATAAAGCGTAACATAAAGATGTTAGGCAAGAAGAAGCATTACGATTTTGTTATTACAGAGATAGGGGGTACTATTGGCGATATAGAGTCGGCACCTTTCTTAGAAGCTATTAGGCAGATGAAATGGGAGCTTGGTAAGAGAGCCATAAACCTACATTTAACATACGTACCTTATCTTAAAGCAGCAGGAGAGCTTAAAACAAAGCCTACACAGCATAGTGTAAAAGAGCTGCAAAGTGTAGGTATACAGCCTGATATACTTATTCTTCGTACCGAGTTACACCTTGACGAGTCTCTTAGAAAGAAGGTGGCAGCTTTTTGTAATGTCGATTTAGACTGTGTCGTTCAGAGCGAAGATTTGCCAAGTATATATGAAGTGCCTTTAAAAATGTTAGAGGAAGGGCTTGATGTGGCTATATTACGTAAGTGTGGTGAGCCTATAGGACCTACACCAGAGTTAGGTCCATGGAAAGCCTTTCTTGAGCGTAGGCGTAAGGCAAAGAAAGAAGTACATATAGGGTTGATAGGCAAATACGATTTACAAGATGCTTATAAGAGCATTCGTGAAGGGCTTTTGCAAGCAGGTACTTATAATGATTATAAGACTGTGCTTACTTTTATCAATTCCGAAGAGCTTACCCAAGATAATGTAGCAGAGCATCTGAAGGGGCAAGATGGTATAGTGATATGTCCTGGTTTTGGGCAGCGAGGAGTTGAAGGAAAGATAGTTGCAGCTCATTATACCCGTACTCATGATATTCCTACTTTTGGTATATGTTTAGGCATGCAGATGATGGTTATAGAGTTTGCACGTAATGTTTTAGGTTATAAGGACGCTAACTCACGTGAGATGGACGAGAAGACCAAGCATAATGTAATAGACATTATGGAAGAGCAAAAGAACATAACCAGTATGGGAGGTACAATGCGTTTAGGGGCTTATGAATGTGTTTTGAAACAAGGTTCGCGTACATTTAATATATATAAGCAAGAATACATACAGGAACGTCATCGCCATCGTTACGAATTTAATAGCGATTATATAAAGGAATATGAGCGTAACGGCATGAACTGTGTAGGAAAAAATCCTGAGAGCGAATTAGTGGAAATAGTGGAAATACCAAGTTTGAAGTGGTATATAGGTACACAGTTTCACCCAGAATATCAGTCTACAGTGCTAAACCCGCACCCTCTTTTTGTAGATTTTGTAAAAACAGCAATTGAAAATAAGAAATAAGAATAATGGATAAAAACACTATTACAGGCTTTGTCCTAATGGCGTTAGTGCTTTTTGGCTTTGCTTGGTGGCAACAGCCTTCAAAAGAACAGATAGCACAACAGAGAAAACAATTTGTAGCCGACTCTATAGCTACTGCTAAAAAAGCACAAAAGGATAAAGAAGATAGCTTTAAGGCAGAGCAAGTAAAGCAAGCTGTAGCTTTAGACACAACAAAGCTTTTTTATGAAGCATTGAAAGGAAAAAAGCAGGATATAGTCTTAAAAAATAACAATGTGGCTCTTACGTTAAGCAGCAAGGGAGGTGTTGTTACAAAGGCTATTATAAAAAACTATGTCGGGCATAATATAGCTGTTAAGGACGGATCAAAGGATTTGCCGTATGTAACCCTTTTTGATGGTAATGATCAGAGTCTTAACTTTGCTTTAGCAGCAAAGGCTAATAATATAGAGACAAAAGATCTTTATTTTACTCCTACTAATCAGACCGATTCTACTGTAACTTTTACAGCAAATGCAGCACAGGGAAAATCATTGACATTAACTTATAAGTTAGGTAAAGACTATCTGTTGCATCTTAGCGTTAAGGCGCAGGGCGTAGAAGGGTTATTTAGTCCTACTAATAATCAGATGGAGGTAGAGTGGCTTGATAAGGTGCGGCAGCAGGAGCGTGGCTTTTCTTTTGAAAATCGCTATGCAACGCTTACGTATAAGAAGAGCGAAGGAGGTACAAGTTACCTAAGTGAGGGGGCTGAAAAAGAAGAAACTACAGAGGAAGCTACAGACTGGGTAGCTTTTAAAAATCAGTTCTTTTCGGCGGTTATGATTTCTAAAGACAACTTCTCTTCAGGAGCTAAGCTAAAGAGTGTGCCACAAGATAAATCTTCCGGCTATCTAAAGCAGTATGAAGCTAATATGAAAACAGCTTTCGACCCCAGTGGAAAGAAGCCTTCAGAGTTTGAGTTTTATTTTGGACCAAACGACTTTCGTAAGCTGCAAGCAGTAGAGGCAGAGAGCACTTTTGGTAAAAATCTTGAGATGCAACGTTTGGTTTACTTAGGCTGGCCACTATTCCGTATCATTAATCGTTGGTTTACTATATACGTGTTCGACTTTCTGAGCAAGCTGTTCCCTATGGGTATAGTATTAATACTAATTACTTTGCTGCTTAAGGCCATTACTTATCCTATGGTAAAAAAGAGCTATATGAGCTCTGCAAAGATGCGCGTATTAAAGCCAAAACTCGATGAGGCTACTAAGCAGTATAATGGTAAAGAAGATCAGATGAAGAAGCAACAGGCTATGATGCAGATGTATTCAGAGTATGGTGTTAGCCCGCTCTCGGGCTGTTTGCCTATGCTTATACAAGCACCTATATGGATAGCTATGTTCAACTTTGTTCCTAATGCTATACAGCTGCGTGGTGAAAGCTTCTTATGGATGAAGGATTTAAGCACGTATGACCCAATTGTAGAGTGGGGACATAATGTGTGGTTGATAGGCGATCATATCTCGCTTACTTGTATTTTATTCTGTGCAGCTAACTTGCTTTATTCTTGGTTTACTATGCAGCAGCAGAAAGACCAGATGGTAGGCTCGCAAGGCGATCAGATGAAGATGATGCAATATATGATGCTATTTATGCCACTGTTCTTCTTCTTTGTTTTTAATGATTACTCTTCAGGATTAAATTTCTATTATTTTGTTTCACTATTTTTCTCTGCAGCTATTATGTGGGCTCTTCGTAAGACTACAAATGAAGAAAAGCTATTAGCTTATTTGGAAAACAGAAGGAAAGAGAATAAAAATAATCCTAAGAAGAAGATGGGCGGCTTAGCTGCTCGTATGCAAGCCTTGCAGGAGCTTCAGGCAAAAAAGCAGGAAGATATTAGGCGTAGGCAAGAGGAGCTTAACAAAAGGAAAAAACATTAACATCTAATCTGATATTTTCTATATATGAATAAAGGAATAATAATTGCTATGACTGCGGCTTTATTATCAGGAGGAAGTATGGCTAAAGCGCAAAATGTTAATATAGGAAGGAGCGAAATATCTCTTTCAAGTAATGTGATGACACCAGAAGTGTTATGGGCAATGGGCAGGATTACCTCTGCCCAGTCGTCGCCAAATGGTAGACAAGTGGTGTATCAGGTAGGTTATTATAGTGTGAAGGAAAATAAGGGGCACCAAGTTATCCGTGTAATGGATGCCGATGGAAAGAATGACCGCTTATTAACAAAATCGTCAAGCAATGAGACTGACCCTATATGGATAGATAATAACACCATAGCTTATCTTTCTAAAGGGCAGTTGTGGGTGATGAGTGCTAATGGTGATAATAGGAAGCAGTTGTCCCATTCTTCTATTGATATAGAAGGTTTTAAGTTTTCACCTGACCGAAAGCATGTAGTTCTTCTAAAAAGCATACCCTATTATGGTACGATAAAAAAGAATCCTGCTGACCTTCCTAAAGCCTCTGGTATGGTAATAACAGATATGAACTATCGACACTGGGACCATTATGTGCAGACTAATACACACCCTTTCTTATCTGAAGTGAGTGATAAGGGAGTATCTGAGGGTATAGATATTATGGAAGGTGAGCCTTTTGAGAGCCCTTTAGCACCTTTTGGAGGCATAGAGCAGATAGCTTGGAGCAAGGATTCAAAGAAGATAGCTTATACTTCTCGCAAGCGTGAAGGTGTTAAGTATGCAATATCTACAGATGCGGACATCTATATGTACGATATTGCTACTAAGAACACTGTAAATATTTGCAAGCCAGTAGGGTATAAAGAGCCTGAGATAGATGCTACAAAGAGTATGCGCGCCCAAAAAGTAAACAGCCAAAGTGGCGATATGCAGGTGGGTTATGATGTTAATCCTCAGTTTTCGCCAGATGGTAGATATATTGCTTGGCAGAGCATGAAGAATAATGGTTATGAGAGCGATCGTAATCGTCTTTGTGTAATGGAGTTGGCTACAGGAAAGAAAGTTTATGTTACAGAAAAGTTCGATTCTAATGTAGATGGTTTTACATGGGCTGCTAATTCTAAAGACTTGTACTTTTATGGTTGCTGGCATGCATGTGTAAACCTTTATCAAACTAATTTGAAAGGTGAAGTTAAGCAGCTTACTATAGGTCAGCACGATTATACAAGTGTGGCTCTTTTAGGTGATGCTGGAAAGAAGCTTTTGGCAATAAGGCAGAGTATGTCTGCACCGGCAGATATATATGTAGTAACTCCTTCTAAAAAGGAAAAGGCAAGTGTGCAAACACAGATAAGTTTTGAAAACAAACATATCCTTGATCAGCTTGCAAAAGCTAATGTAACCGATCGTTGGGTTAAAACTTCTGACGGTAAGGATATGCAGGTATGGGTAATCACTCCTCCTAATTTTGATGCAAGTAAAAAGTATCCTACATTATTATATTGTGAGGGGGGACCGCAGAGCCCTGTATCTCAGTTTTGGAGCTATCGTTGGAATTTTCAGATGATGGCAGCAAATGGGTATGTTATAATAGCGCCTAACAGGCGTGGCTTGCCTGGATATGGCAGCAAATGGAATGAAGATATTTCAGGCGATTGGACAGGTCAGTGTATGAGCGACTATTTATCTGCCATAGACGATGCCGCAGCACATTTGCCTTATGTGGATAAAGATCGTCTTGGAGCAGTAGGTGCTTCTTTTGGAGGCTTCTCCGTTTATTATTTAGCAGGTCATCATAATAAACGCTTTAAGTGTTTTATCTCGCATGATGGTGCTTTTAATCTTGAGAGTATGTATACCGATACAGAGGAAGTCTGGTTTAGCAATTGGGAGTATGATGATGCTTATTGGAATAAGGATCGTACAGAAGCTGCAAGAAGAACATACGAGAACAGTCCTCACCAAAGTGTAGATAAGTGGGATACACCTATACTTTGCATTCATGGAGAAAAGGATTATCGTATAAATGCTAATCAGGGTATGGGAGCTTTTAATGCTGCCCGCTTACGTGGTATACCTGCCGAATTACTACTTTTCCCTGATGAAAATCATTGGGTGTTGAAGCCACAGAACGGCATATTATGGCAACGTACTTTCAAGAATTGGCTTGATAGATGGTTAAAGAAGTGAAAAGAGAAACAAAACAGAATATTAATATAGACAACTAATAAAAAGATAAATATGTCAGATCCAAACCAAAAAACAACACTTAGAGATTCTGCTGGAATCCGTTGGACAGCACTTCTTCTTTTAGCACTTGCTATGTTTTGTGCTTATATTTTTGTAGACATCTTGTCGCCTATAAAAGACTTAATGGAGAGCCAGCGCGGCTGGAGTTCTAAAGCATTTGGAACTATGCAGGGGTCAGAAACTTTTCTTAATGTTTTTGTGTTTTTCCTTATTTTTGCAGGTATTATACTTGATAAGATGGGGGTACGTTTCACTGCATTGCTTTCGGGCTTGGTAATGCTTTGTGGTGCATGTATAAAATATTATGCTATAAGTGAAGGGTTTAAAGGTAGCGGCTTAGACCACTGGTTTACAGCTAATCTTAACTATATACCTGTTTTCGACCAACTTGGAGTGTCGCCTTTTTATGAAGGAATGCCCGCATCGGCAAAGGTTTCTTCTATAGGTTTTATGCTTTTCGGTTGTGGAACAGAGATGGCAGGTATTACTGTTTCACGAGGTATAGTGAAATGGTTTAAAGGTAGAGAAATGGCTTTAGCCATGGGTTCAGAAATGGCATTGGCTCGTTTAGGTGTTGCTACTTGTATGATCTTTTCTCCTTTCTTTGCCAAGTTTGGCGGAAACATTGATGTATCTCGTTCGGTAGCCTTTGGTGTAGTGCTTATTTGCATTGCTTTGATGATGTTTGTTGTTTACTTCTTTATGGATAAGAAGCTCGATAGTCAGACTGGTGAGGCAGAAGAACAAGACGATCCCTTTAAGCTCAGCGATCTTGGTAAGATATTAAGCTCTATGGGCTTTTGGTTAGTATCATTACTTTGTGTGCTTTACTATTCTGCTATCTTCCCATTCCAGAAGTATGCTGTAAATATGCTTCAGTGTAATCTTACTTTTAAGCCAGTGCCAGCAGACTCGTTTTGGGCTTCCAGTACGGTAACCTTTGTGCAATATGGCTTGATGTTAGTTATTGCGGCTACCGCTTTTATGTTCAATTTTATGAAGAATAAGAGTGTGAAGTATGGTGTTCTTTGTCTTTCTGTATGCTCTTTAGTGGCATATTGCTATATGGGATATATGCGACAGTCAGCAGAAACAATATTTGCCGTGTTCCCATTGTTAGCAGTTGGTATAACTCCTATACTTGGTAGCTATGTAGACCATAAGGGTAAGGCAGCCTCTATGCTTGTGTTAGGCTCTATATTGTTAATAGCTTGTCATCTTACATTTGCTTTTGTGCTTCCTATGTTTAAGGGTAATGATGTAGGTGGCGTTATAGTAGCTTATCTGACAATACTTGTTCTTGGAGCTTCTTTCTCACTTGTTCCTGCCTCTTTATGGCCATCTGTTCCTAAACTGGTAGATGCTAAGATCATTGGTTCGGCATACGCTTTAATCTTTTGGATACAGAACATAGGCTTATGGTTAATACCTTTGCTCATTGGTAATGTTCTTGATGCTACTAATGTGGGTATTACAGATCCTACAAAGCTCAATTATACTGCTCCTTTACTTATGTTAGCCGGGCTTGGAGTAGCAGCTTTGGTTATTGGATTGTTCTTGAAAGTGGTAGATAAGAAGAAGCATTTAGGTCTTGAAGAGCCAAATATAAAAGCGTAAGCGCGCTTTTAAGTGTATAAAAAGTTAAGGGTATTTCCTTTTAGAGGAGATACCCTTTTAATGCTTTAAAATGGCATTAGTGCAGCTAACAGATTGCTTTGTCGCTGTTATTATGCTTGATGTTAATGTATAAATAAACATTGAAAACTTTGGACATCTAACTATTAATTATTACATTTGCATATATAAGTTGGGACGAAAGATAATGGTCTTTAGGCTTATATTTACAAGCATTTATTATATAAAGATACTTCTAAAAACATAAAACGTATGCAAAACATATTTCGAGGATTAGGTATAGCTCTTATTACACCTTTTAAGAAAGATGGAAGTGTGGATTATAAAGCCTTAAAAAGTTTGGTAGATTACCAGATAGGTAACGGAGCCGACTTTATAGTTATCCTTGCAACAACAGGTGAAACGCCATGCTTGGAAAAGGGTGAGAAAGACGAAATTACTAAAACGGTCATAGACGTAGTAAAAGGGCGTGTACCTATATTGAAATATTGTGGAGGAAACAATACCGCAGCAGTTGTACGTGAAATAAAAGAGTCTGATTGGTCAGGGGTAGATGGCATATTAAGTATTTGTCCTTATTATAATAAGCCGAGTCAGGAAGGGCTGTATGAACATTTTAAAGCAATAGCCAATGTAAGCAAATTGCCCATAGTGCTTTATAATGTACCAGGAAGAACAGGCGTTAATATGACGGCAGAAACAACTATAAGGATAGCTAATAGCTTCTCTAATGTGGTAGCTATCAAGGAGGCTTCAGGTAGCTTAGAGCAAGTAGATGAAATTATAAAATATAAGCCAGATAACTTTGAAGTTCTCAGTGGCGATGATGCTCTTACTTTCCCTATGATAGTGAGCGGAGCAGTGGGTGTTATATCTGTTATAGGTAATGCTTTGCCTAAGGAGTTTTCGCGTATGATACGTTTAGAGCTTAATGGTGAGTTTGAGGCGGCTCGTGCAATACATCATAAGTTTACCGAGCTTTATAAGCTACTTTTTGTAGATGGAAATCCTGCTGGTTGTAAAGCTTTGTTAAACGATATGGGAATGATAGAGAATATACTTCGTTTACCATTAGTACCTACTCGTATAGAGACAAAGCAAAAGATGAATGACATCTTAAAGGGTCTGAGGCTATAAGTAATGTAAGAGCAATATTGTGTTTATGGGTGATAAAAAGCGATAAAAAGGCTAACCCTTTGAAATATATTTAATACCTTTGTAAGCTGTTAAAACAGAAATCTAACTAAAAGTATTCTGCGGGGCATTGTATATATAGCCTCAAAAGTGGAGTTTTTTATTGGATAGGGATATGTTTTTGTATATACTTTCTTTGTTTAATACATAAGAAAGAAGAGAAGATGTGCCTATAAGTCAATAAGAAAAACCATTTTAAGTTATCTCTCTGCGTTTAGTTATGAATAAAGCTTAATTTATAAAAGGTCTTATAATATAATATTTAGTTTTCTTATAATAAAAATATAATGGATAACCGTTTTCAGTTTTTTGATGTTATAAAAGGAATAGCTATTTTAGGTGTAGTCTTATTTCATATAGGTTTGCTTAATTATGGTTACTTAGGAGTGGATGTGTTTTTAGTTATTAGCGGCTATTTAACAACTATAAGTCTTCTAAAATATAAGTCAATGAATGGGTCGAACTATTCTAATTTTATAAAGAGAAGGATAACAAGACTTGCCCCTATATCATTAATAGCAATAGCCATATCATTATTTATTTGCTATTTTGTTATGGTACCTGCCGACTTTAAGCTATGTAGTGAAATGGTTGTAGGTAGTAGTATCTTTATGGGTAATGTAGTGCAATATATTACAAGTAGAGATTATTGGGACTCAATAAATGATTTTAAGCCATTAATGCACCTTTGGTATGTTGGATTAATCTTCCAGTTTTATATTTTATTTCCTATAATATTTATAGTTAAAAATAGTAAAAATCGGGGAGGGCGAATGCTGGAGTTATTTCTTTGGATAATATTTATAGCCTCTATAGCTTTTTATCTTATACCTATAGGAGAAGATGAGATAGATACTTCTGTAAAATTTTATTTATTACCAGCAAGGTTATTTGAGTTTGTAGCAGGGAGCATAGTGGCTTTTAATTATAGAAAGGAAAAGGCTTGTAATAGTTTAACAAAATATGTTTTATTGATATTAATAGCGTTAATATTAATAATATCGATTAATTTTGAAATAGATGCAAAGAAAATACGCCTTATAATAGCAGTGGCCTTAACTACAGGTTTATTGATATTAAAGGAAAGAGATAAAAGGTTATTAGAAAGCTATAAGCTGCCAGCAATAGCAAAATTAGGAGTTGCCAGTTATAGTATATATATTTTCCATCAAGTTGTTATAGCATTATATAGATATATAGTAAATTACGATTTTAGCATAACAGAATATTTAGGACTATTCTTTATGTCCATCATAATAGGATTGGTATGTTATAAGTATATAGAGAAGCCATTATCTGACATTGCGCACACTAAAAAGGGAAGTAATTATGTCATCATTTTTTCTATAGTGTTAGCAATAATGTTGATAGCAGCAGGAGCTTATGTGTATAATAAGAAAGGTGTGATGAGGGACGTTCCTCAGCTTAACATATATAAAAATGATCCTTCAAGCTGGGAGCAACAAGGATATAACGAACGTATAAATAAGTTTAATAAAGATTTCCCTGTTAATGGTAGGAAAAATATTTTAGTTTTTGGCGATTCTTATGGACGCGATTGGATTAATATAATGTTAGAAAGCAATATAGATACCACAAAGTATAATATATCTTATCATGGAATAGATGTAGATAGTAGTGCTATAGCAAGAGCTAAAAAGGCTAATGTTATTTTTGTAGCAAACTCTAATGAGCTAAAAGTGTTTTATTATATGTTGCCATATTTCTATGATAAAAAGTTTTGGCGCGTTGGTTATAAAAAGTATTATTCGTCTATTGGTCCAATGTATAATAATATCTTTAGAGATAAAAACTATTATAAGAGGCATGTTGTAGAGCCTGAAAGAAGTAGGGAAATAAGTAAGTGAGCAAAATTAGTTTACATAAAATATTTATTGTATTTTTCCGTTTTATATGCAATGGGAAAGCCAAAA
>NZ_JBWPJP010000015.1:0-58978 GCF_056583855.1 Prevotella sp. C0209C1
CGGTGGTGTGAGAGGTCGGTGAACACGAAAGTAGGAAATAAACACCTATGATTAGGGTTTACCTCCTACTCGATTATCTTTAAGGCATACTATTTTTCAGGTAAAAGATGTTTTTTTTAATGTATATATGTAACTATTTGTAAACCATTATGTTATTTGCTGTTTTAAAAAATAGATTATTTTTGTGCTAAAAATAATTTATTTTTGTATTAAAAATAAATTAAAAATGAAATCAAAAAATATCTCTTGTTTTATAAAGAGAGTATAGCTTGTGTTGTTAAAGGTAAGGGTTGGACATTAAAAAGCGGGATTTGAACATGGGATAGTATGTTTTTATTATTATGTATAACATACTTGTAGTATGTATTATACCGTTACAAACTAATGTTCAAACCCCGAAAGCAGGCGAACTGCGACAAAAAAAGGACATCTTTTAAAACCCTAAAAAACAATGTTTTATCATGTTTTTAGAAGTATTTTATCTCCTTTTCTAATAGTTCTGATAAGATTAAGTTTGGAAGTCTGCTTGTGCCAAGACGGAAATAATAGTTAGATAGCCACTTTTCGCCTAACACTTCTTTAAAGATAGTATAATATATTACAGCGTCCATGACACTGTTAATGCCGCCAGCAGGTTTTAATCCTATCTGTATGCCTGTCTTGTTATAATATTCTTTTATAGCCTGACACATTACATAAACGGCTTCTGCTGTTGCACCACCACCTTCTTTGCCTGTGCTGGTTTTTATAAATTGAGCACCAGAATACATAGAAAGCAGGGCTGCTGTTTTAATGTTTTTAGCTGTTTTTAATACACCTGTTTCAAGGATAACCTTCATGTCTACGTCGCCACACACTTCTTTAAGCTCTGAAATGGTATCGCAAACGCTCTCGTAATCTTCTGAAAAGAATTTTCCTACGGGTAGAACAATGTCTACATTAGTAGCCCCGTCTTTTATAGCAAGAGCTGTTTCTACTGTTTTTACTTCTAAAAAGCTCTGTGATGAAGGAAAAGCTCCCGATACCACTGTAATATCCACACCATCTATTTCAAGACTGTTGGCTACAAGTTTTGCAAAGTTAGGGTAGGTTACTATGGTGCGAACATTAGGTAGGTTAGGATATTCTTCCTCAAACTTATTAACGTTTTCCACCATTTTAAGCACCTTCTCTTCGGTATCGCTGACACTTAGTGTAGTATATTCTACTGTGCTGAGGAGAAACTTCTTTACCTCCTTGTTATTATTCTCACTTACCTTTTCCTCAATAATTTTCCGTACAGCATTTTTTACCTCATCATCAGTAATATTGAGGTCATACAATGAAAGGGCTTGCTCGTACTTACTACTATCCACCTTACCAGTATTTTTCTGTTTGTGAATGTCGTTAGAGAATTGTTCTTTTATACTTCCCATATTGATTTTAATTATATTTATGATATTATTTATTGATTTCGCTTATTTATTTCTTTTATCTTTAAGTTTAGGGTTATTAATATGCCTATCTTTATCGCGGGTAGTTTTTTTATAGAAACTTTTTTGCAATTCCTCGGTGAGATCTACCCCTGTTTGGTTTGCCATACACATAAGTACCCATAGTATGTCAGCCATTTCTTCACCGATGTTGGGTTTTTCTCCTTTTTTAAAACTCTGATCTCCATACTGGCGAGCCATTACACGAGCAAGTTCGCCTACCTCTTCTGTAAGGCAAGCCATATTGGTAAGCTCGCTAAAGTAGCGCACGCCATAGGTTTTTACCCATTGGTCTACTGCTGATTGTGCTTCTTTTATTGTCATTATATTTTATGTAAATCCTTTAATTCCACCACAAGATACGATAAATGCTAATCCTATTATCCAGGCTATGATAACTATAGCGATATAAATAATGAGTACTTTAAGAGCTTTATTATTATTTTCTTTTACCATTTCCTCTTTTTGCAAGTATCGTTAGATATTTTGTTTCTATTCCTTATTATGTGTATCCATACAAATAGTTACAGGACCATCATTTAGCAATTCCACTTTCATATCGGCACCAAACTCTCCTCTTCTCACTTCTTTACCAAGTAGGGTGGAAAGAGCCTGACAGAAATGTTCGTAGAGAGGGATAGACAGCTCATGTTTGGCTGCGTGAAGCCAACTGGGGCGATTGCCTTTTTTGTAGCTTGCAAGTAGCGTAAACTGTGAAACGACAAGTATGTCGCCTCCTTGTTCGATAATGCTTTTATTCATTATCCCATTATTATCATTGAAGATACGAAGACCAATAACTTTTTTTACAAGCCAGTTAGCATCTTCCTGAGTATCGTTATCTGCTATCCCAAGTAAGATAAGATACCCTGAGCCTATAGCTGATTTTACCTTGCCATCTATAGATACTGAGGCTTTTGTTACGCGTTGTATTACTATTCTCATGTTACAAATATACGAAATATTCCGCTACTTATCTGTTTTGTTGTGGAAATAATTAAAAATTATTTCAGCTTTAAATTTGCCAATGATACCTGTAAGTGTCTGTAAATCAGTAGTTTTTATATTGCTTAAGGTCTTTAGTTCTTTTAAAAGAGCTTCTTTTGTCTTAGGTCCAATGCCTGGAATCTCATCTAATACGCTATGTAGCTGATGTTTAGACCGTTTATCTCTGTGAAAGGAAATGGCATATCTGTGCACCTCATCTTGTATCTGTGTGAGTACTTTAAATAGCTCAGAAGTGGGTTTTATACTAATGGTTTGGGCTGGGAAGCCATATAGAAGTTCGTTAGTGCGATGCTTATCATTTTTAGCTAAGCCAGCTATAGGGATATGAAGATGTAGCTCGTCTTCTATAACAGTGCGCACTACTTCCATTTGACCTTTACCGCCATCGGTAATAATAAGGTCGGGTAGAGGAGTGCCTTCTGCTTTTATCTTGCTGTAACGGCGGCGTACCACCTCCTGCATCGATGCGTAGTCATTAGGACCTTCTACTGTTTTGATGTTATATTTACGATAGTCTTTTTTTGAAGGTTTCATCTTTTTATATACTATACACCCTGCTACTGCATCTGTTCCAGATATGTTAGAATTGTCGAAACACTCAATAGTATAAGGTAGTTTGGGAAGTTTTAGTTTGTCGCGAAGTTCTGTCATAAGGCGTGTTTGCTTTTGTTCAGGATTGAGTTTTTCAGCTTGTTTTAGTCTGTCGAACTTATATTGTTTAGCATTCATTTGCGATAACTCAAGCAAATGGCGTTTGTCTCCGCGCTGAGGAATGAAAAAGTCAGCATCTTTTATTTTAAAATCAAGCTCGAATGGCACTATAATTTCTTTTGCTTTACTTTTAAATCTTTCACGAATCTCAGGTATGGCCTCATTTAATAGTTCTGCATCGCTCTCATCAAGTTTGCGTTTATATTCGTATGTGAAGCTTTGATTAATGGCTCCATTAGTAACATGAATGTAATTGATAAAAGCATTTTTATTAGTTTCATCATTATCTATTGAAAAGACATCAACATCGGTAATGGTGTAGGATACTATCTCGCTTTTTGTAGCAAAATTATCTAAAGCAATGTATTTCTGTTTACATATCTCAGCTTCTTCAAAACGTAGCTGCTCTGATAGCTCTTCCATTTGCTTACGTATGATGTGTTGCACAGAACGTGTATTGCCTTTTAGCACCTCTTTTGCCTGTTTTATGTTCTCTTGATATTCATTATAGCTTTGCTTGTTTATACATGGTGCTCCACAATTTCCCATGTGGTATTCTAAGCACGACTTATATTTACCTTGCTGTATACCTTCTTCTGTTATAGGGAAACGACAGCTTCGCGGCTTATAAGTTTTCTTTATAATGTCTAAAATAGCGTACATGGAGCTAATGTGTGAGTAGGGTCCAAAGTATGTACCAAGCTTTTTATTAATTGTTCTTGTGTGAAATATGCGAGGAAAAAGCTCATTAGTTACACAAATGCTGGGATATGTCTTGCCATCTTTAAGCAAGACATTGTAACGTGGTTGGTATTGTTTTATAAGCTGATTTTCTATTAATAAGGCGTCTTCTTCTGAGTTTACTATAGAATAAGAAATGTCGAAAATTTTAGAAACAAGGAGCTTTGTCTTAAAACGATCTACCTCTTTATGAAAATAAGAGGCTACTCTGCGCTTTAAGTTTTTAGCCTTCCCAACATAAATGATAATATTATCTTTATCATAATATTGGTATGTGCCAGGCTTCTCTGGCATGCTTGCTACTATAGTTTTCAAACGTTCTATGCGCTTTTGATTATTTTCTTTATCCATTTTTTGTAACTATCTTGTTTCTAACTGTTTCTATCTCCTTTGTTCCACGTGGAACGTTTAAGAATCTTTATTTATCTTTAGCCTTATAGGTGGTTTTTTATTAGTAAAGGATTATGAGCAAGTGGATTTTAAAAAGAGGATAAACGGTGTAAGGTTTCTATAAACTCTTTCGTGTTTTCTTTGGCTTGCATCTTTTCTTTAGGTTTATGTTTTTACTTTCTGTGTTTATGTAAGAATACGTATCTATATATGTTTTTAAAATTAAAAGGCGGAACATCTTTCTCTTAAAAGTTGCTCCGCCTTTGTTTGGTTATTATTTATTATTCTATTGTTTAAATATTATTTTTTTAGAATTGGAGCAGAGATGAGATCTCTATATCTTTGTCAAATTGTGATCTACATTCTGGAAATTCTTTTAATAGTTCTATTATAAAGTTGCAATATACCTTCTTTGGGTTGAATTTCTTTACTAATTTACATGCAGCTTTCATAGTTCCACCTGTAGCAAGGAGGTCATCGTGAAGAAGGATAACGTCATTTTCGTTAATAGCATCTTTATGTATTTCTATTGTGTCTGTGCCGTATTCTTTTTCGTATGTTTCTTGTACGGTTTCACAAGGTAGTTTGCCTGGTTTCCTGCAAAGCACTATGCCTGCGCCAAGACGTTCTGCAAGGGCAGAAGACATGACAAAACCGCGACTTTCGATGCCAACAACTTTTGTTACACCTTTATCTTTATAAAGCTCGTACATCTCGTCGGAAATCTCTTTTAAAGCTTCTGCCGATTTAAATAGTGTTGTAACATCACGAAAATTAACACCCTTTATAGGCCAATCTGGAATACATCTCAGGTTGTCAAGTAATAGTTGTTTGTTCATTAGTGTATTTTTCTTTTTACTTTAGTTGCTTATTTATAATATAAAATGTTATTTTATAATAATGTTTTTATTGTCTTTTTTCTCTTTTCATCGACCCATTAATATTAATAGTACATTAATATCATTAGGACTAACTCCGGGTATTCTGCTTGCTTGTGCTAAAGTTTCGGGTTGTATACGCTCTAACTTCTGTCTGCATTCAGTAGAAAGGTCATGTATTTTGTTATAGTTAAAGTGTCCTTTTATCTTTATATTCTCTAAACGGTGCATCTTTTCTGCAAAAATACGTTCACGTTCTATATATCCTTTATATTTCATTTTTATTTCGGTTGCCTCTATTATTTCTTCTTTTCTGTTAGGACATGTTTCTAAACATTCCTTTAAAGTAGGTAGGATATTGGCCAAATCTGTTATAGTTACATTAGGTCTACCGATTAAATCGATTAATTTTGTAGTTCCCTTAATGGGAGAAGATCCTATTTTTTCTAATAAACTGTTTACGTATTCAGGCTTTACAGTGTTATTATAAAAGAAGTTTTCTATGCGTAGAATATGTTCTTTTTTCTCTAACCACCAGTCGTAACGTTCACGTTTAGCTATTCCTAAAGTATATGCCTTTTCTGTTAAGCGAGCATCAGCATCATCTTGTCTGAGTAAAATGCGATACTCTGCACGTGAGGTAAACATACGATAAGGTTCATCAACACCTTTTGTAGTTAGGTCATCTATAAGCACTCCTATGTAGCTTTCGTCCCTTTTCATTATAAAAGGCTGGTTATTACTGCATAAGTTAGCAGCATTAATGCCTGCTACTATTCCTTGTCCACCAGCTTCTTCGTAACCTGTAGTACCATTAACTTGCCCTGCAAAGAATAAACCTTCAATGATTTTAGATTCTAAAGAAGGTTTTAATTGGGTAGGATCAAAGTAATCATATTCAATAGCATATCCCGGTCTATATATCTTTGCATCGCTTAGAGCAGGAATTTGGTGTATTGCTTCTATCTGAATATCCCATGGCATACTTGATGAAAAGCCATTAAGATACATCTCGTTTGTATCAACTCCTTCAGGTTCAAGAAATAAAGGGTGTGATGATTTATCAGGAAAAGTTATAAGTTTAGTCTCTATAGAAGGGCAATAACGTGGTCCTGTACTCTGAATTTGCCCATTAAGTATAGGTGCTTCTGATAAACTATTACGTATGATGCTGTGTGCTTTTTCATTGGTATTAAATGTCCAACAAGGCATTTGAGGTAAAGAACGTTGTTTGCCAAAAAATGAGAATTGGTGGTAATCTGAATCGCCTGGCTGTTCTTCTGTATATTCAAAATGTACCGAGCGCTTATCTATACGTACAGGAGTACCTGTTTTCATGCGTGCTACAGTAATTCCCCAACGAGTTATGCTATCAGTAAAATTATGTACGGCAGGTTCTGATATTCGCCCTCCTTCTACTTGTTTATTTCCAATATGCATTAATCCGTTAAGGAAAGTTCCTGCTGTTATAATTACAGTACGTGCATACATATCTATACCCCAAATAGTTTTTACTCCTATAACTCTTTGTGCAGCTTCTTTAGAAGTGTTGCTCTTCTCTACAAGGAGTTCTGTAGCTTGATCTTGAAATATGTATAGGTTATCAGTATTGTCTATTGTTTTCCTCCAATTATCAATATATTTTTGTCGGTCGCACTGTGCTCTTGGGCTCCAAACTGCTGGCCCTTTCGAACGGTTGAGCATACGAAACTGAATAGAAGAAGCATCAGTAATAAGTCCCATATACCCCCCTAGAGCATCAATTTCGCGTACTATTTGCCCTTTGGCTATTCCGCCTATGGCTGGATTACAGCTCATTTGGGCTATTTTGTTCATATCCATTGTTAGCAAACAGGTCTTTGCCCCCATGTTAGCAGCAGCAGCTGCTGCCTCGCAACCTGCATGCCCTCCACCTATAACAAGAACATCATATTGAAAAATCATTGTTTATACATTTTCTAATTTCTATGCAAAAGTAGGAAATTTAATCCGATTTCTTTTGTTTTCGCTTGGGTTAATCACTAAAATATAGTACTTTTGTACAGATTTTGTGCGAGGCAATACCAAGAAATTAGTATTTTATTACTATTTTGTTATATGCTTTTTGTGCAAATGTAATAAATAATAGCTTTTATAGCTTGTTATAATATAAATCTCCACAGTAAACGATAAAGAAATTCTAATAATTAAATAAAATCAAAATCAGTTCATTTATGTGGTTAATTAATTCACCAATTGGAAGAAAAGTGATAATGGCTGTAACAGGCTTTGCACTTATTCTATTCTTAACTTTCCACCTTTGTATGAATGTTGTGGCCTTTTTTTCTGGTGAGGGTTATAACATGGTGTGTGAATTTTTAGGTTCTAACTGGTATGCAGTTGCAGGAACAGTGGGGCTTGGAGCCTTGGCTGTAGTGCATATTGTGTATGCTTTTATCTTAACAGCACAGAATAGGCGTGCTCGTGGTAATGAACGTTATGCTGTAACAAGCCGTCGTCCTGAGGTAAGTTGGGCTAGTCAGAACATGCTAGTGTTAGGTTTGATCATCTTTATAGGTCTTGCTCTTCATCTTTATAACTTCTGGGGACATATGATGTTTGCAGAGTTAGCTAAGATAGAGGTTGCTCATAGTCCTGCAGATGGTTTTGCTTGGATACAAGATACTTTTGCCAGTCCAGTTTATTCTATCCTTTATCTTATTTGGATTGTTGCGATATGGTTTCATCTTTCTCATGGGTTTTGGTCGTCAATGCAAACCTTTGGCTGGAGTGGTAAGATTTGGTTGAAGCGTTGGCAGTGTATAGGTTTAGTTTATGTAACTATACTTATGGCCATCTTTGCTTTTTTAGTACTTGCTTTTTGGTTAGGTTTTGCTCCTAGTATGTAAGTAGCTGTTATCCTAATTAATACCTAAGATCAATAAAAAGAAAAATTAAAGCATGAAATAAGATTATGACTAATCAAATAAATTCAAGGATTCCTGAGGGCCCAGTGGCCGAAAAATGGACCAATTATAAGAATCACCAACGTTTGGTGAACCCTAAAAATAAACTAAAGTTAGATATTATCGTTGTAGGTACAGGTCTTGCTGGTGCATCTGCAGCGGCATCTTTAGGCGAGATGGGATTTAATGTTTATAATTTTTGCATTCAAGATTCCCCTCGTCGTGCACACTCTATAGCAGCGCAAGGTGGTATTAATGCTACTAAGAATTATCAGAATGATGGTGATTCTGTTTATCGTTTATTCTATGATACGGTAAAGGGTGGCGATTATCGTGCTCGCGAAGCTAATGTTTATCGATTAGCGGAAGTTTCTAATGACATCATTGATCAATGTGTTGCACAGGGTGTTCCTTTTGCTCGTGAGTATGGTGGTATGTTAGCAAACCGTTCTTTTGGTGGTGCGCAGGTAAGTCGTACATTCTATGCTAAGGGGCAGACTGGTCAGCAGTTGTTACTTGGTGCTTATTCTTCGTTAAGTGCCCAGGTGCAAGCAGGAAAGGTTAAGCTATATACTCGTTATGAGATGGAAGATGTAGTTATAGTAGATGGTGCTGCTCGTGGTATTATAGCAAAGAATCTTGTAACAGGTAAGTTAGAGCGTTTTTCTGCAAATGCAGTAGTAATAGCTACAGGTGGTTATGGTAATGCTTATTTCCTTTCTACAAATGCGATGGGTTGTAATTGTACAGCGGCTATTCAGTGTTATCGTAAGGGAGCTTATATGGCAAATCCATCATACGTTCAGATTCACCCTACTTGTATTCCTGTACATGGTGATAAGCAATCTAAGCTAACTCTTATGTCAGAGTCTTTGCGTAATGATGGTCGTATTTGGGTTCCTAAAA
Source organism: Prevotella sp. C0209C1 (assembly GCF_056583855.1). Taxonomy (NCBI): domain Bacteria; kingdom Pseudomonadati; phylum Bacteroidota; class Bacteroidia; order Bacteroidales; family Prevotellaceae; genus Prevotella; species Prevotella sp. C0209C1. Next base: position 9,052 of record NZ_JBWPJP010000015.1, read on the forward strand.
AGCTTGAAGATGCTAAGGCTATTCAAGCAGGAACAAAGAAGGGGTCTGATATTCCTGAAGAGGATCGTGATTATTATTTGGAACGTCGTTATCCTGCTTTTGGTAATTTAGTGCCTCGTGATGTTGCTTCTCGAGCTGCAAAGGAGCGTTGTGATAAAGGTTTTGGTGTAAATAATACGGGTTTGGCTGTATTTTTAGATTTTTCTGAATCTATAGAACGCCTTGGTCTTGATGTTGTTTTGCAACGTTATGGTAATTTATTTGATATGTATGAAGAAATTACCAATGTTAATCCTGGAGAGGTTGCTAATGAGATAAATGGTGTTAAGTATTATAATCCGATGATGATTTATCCAGCTATTCACTATACTATGGGTGGTATTTGGGTTGATTATGAGCTGATGACTTCTATTAAGGGTTTATTTGCTATTGGTGAATGTAATTTCTCAGATCACGGTGCTAACCGTTTAGGGGCATCAGCATTGATGCAAGGTCTTGCCGATGGTTATTTCGTTTTACCTTATACTATTCAGAATTATTTGGCAGATCAGTCTCTTTGGGCTCATCTTTCTACCGATCTTCCTGAGTTTGATGAAGCAGAAAAGAAGGTAGAATCTGAAATGGATCGTCTATTGAGTATTAAAGGTAAGCGTTCTGTTGATTCTATCCATAAGGAGTTGGGTCATATCATGTGGGAATATGTTGGTATGGGTCGTACAGCAGAAGGTTTGCGTATAGGTCTTGATAAGTTGAAAGCTATACGAAAGGAGTTTGATACAAATCTTTTTGTTCCTGGAACTAAGGAAGGTTTGAATGTAGAACTTGATAAAGCTATTCATCTTCGTGATTTTATTCTTATGGGTGAGCTTGTAGCTAATGATGCTCTTTCTCGTAATGAGAGCTGTGGTGGACATTTTAGAGAGGAGTATCAGACAGAAGAAGGCGAAGCTAAGCGCGACGATGAGAATTTCTTTTATGTAGGTTGTTGGGAATATCAGGGCAATGATGAGACTGCTCCTATACTCCTAAAAGAGACCCTTGAGTATGAAGCAATAAAGGTACAAACACGTAATTACAAGAATTAATCATGGCAAAGACATTATCATTCACATTAAAATATTGGCGTCAGAGTGGTCCACAGGCAAAGGGATACTTTGATACCCGTGAGATGAAGAACATTCCAGACGACACTTCATTTCTTGAAATGCTCGACATTCTTAATGAGGAACTTATTAATGAAGGGCAAGAACCTTTTGTTTTCGATCACGATTGTCGCGAAGGTATTTGCGGTATGTGTTCGCTTTATATAAATGGGCACCCTCATGGTCCTGCAACAGGTGCTACTACATGTCAGCTTTATATGCGTCGTTTTAACGATGGTGATGTAATTACAGTAGAGCCTTGGCGTTCGGCAGCTTTTCCTGTAATTAAAGACTGTATGGTAGATCGTACTGCTTTTGATAAGATAATGCAAGCAGGTGGTTATACTACAGTGCGTACTGGTCAGGCTCAAGATGCTAATGCTATTCTTATTCCTAAGCAAGATGCCGATGAAGCTATGGATTGTGCTTCTTGTATAGGTTGTGGTGCATGTGTTGCCGCTTGTAAGAATGGTTCTGCAATGCTTTTTGTTTCTTCTAAGGTAAGTCAGTTTGCTTTACTTCCTCAAGGTAAGCCAGAGGCTGCAAAGCGTGTTAAGGCTATGATTGCTAAGATGGAAGAAGTAGGTTTTGGTAACTGTACTAATACTCGTGCTTGTGAGGCAGAGTGTCCAAAGAATGAGTCTATAGCTAATATAGCTCGCTTAAATCGTGAGTTTATTAAGGCTAAGTTGGCTGATTAAAAAACCTTTGTCTATAACAAAGACGAGGTGTTTTAACATTTTTTCTAATAGTATTTTATCCTATAGTTTGTATATCAAGCTATAGGATATTTTTTATTTTATAACTATTCTTTTTATCTATTCATTGAATATTGTGTGTTTTTTTACTAATTTTGTACACTTACTAAGCGTATAAATTAATAAAAATAATAGTAATGGCTGATAATAGACTTTCTGAAACCATAAAAAAGGTTTCTTATTCTTCTTATCATAAGCTTCCTTCTAAGGGAATATTTCTTTACATAAAGGCAGTTAAGGACGATAAAACTGTAGTTTTGAAAGCCTTAAAAGAAGAATTGCGTGATCGTGTTTTGTTTTGTAATGTCTTAAAAAAGGAATTTGAAATTTCTAAAAATCTTAGTCACCCTAATGTTGTTCGTTATAATGATATTGTTGAAACAGATGAATATGGTCTTTGTATAGAGCAAGAATATGTAGATGGTATTACATTGAAATCGTATTTATTAGAAGGGCATATTGATGACGATAAGATAGCTATTGTTAATCAGATAGCTTCTGCTTTGGAGTATATTCATGGACAAGGTGTTATACATCGTAACCTAAATACGTATAATGTTTTAATATCCACGCATGATAATGTAGCTAAGATAACCGATTTTAGTGTACTTTCGGTAGATGCTCTTAAGCCAGGTAGTGAAGCTATGCGTTTTATAGCTCCAGAACTAAAGGACGAAACAATAGCTGCTGATGCTTTAGTAGATATATATTCTCTTGGTGTAGTTATTAAATCTATGGGATTAACACTTGCATATAGTGAGCATATAAAACGCTGTTGTGCTTTTAAGCGTAGTGAGCGTTATGCTGATGTAGGCGAGTTTTTAGCCGATTTCAATAAATCAGGTTCGTCTATGTCTATGCCAAAGATTAGCGGTGGTATGGTAAAAGTGTTTGGATTAGTTATTATTCTTATATGTATAGTAATTGCCGTATTGTGTTTTAAAGATACGCTTTCCGTTGAGTTTGGTAAGATTAATTTATCTTCTTTATTTTCAAGAGATAAGGTAGAGGCTTCTGTTGATACTTTACAGGTTGATAAAAAGCCGAAGATAGAGGTAAGAAGAGATAGTTTTCCTACTACAGGAAAAATGGCTTTCTTAAAAACTATGAAGCCTGCTTTGTATAAGGATTTAGATGGTATTTTTTCTAAATTTGATAAGAAGGCTATGACGGTTGCTAATAAAACTAAGTTAAATGCACGTATAAAGGCTTATTATAAAGGTCTGATAGCTGCAAATGACACATTAGATAACGAGCAGCGTTTAGCACTTGATAATATTTTTGGTAATTATGTTAAAGCAAAAAAAGCTGCATTGAAGTAATTTAGGTTTCGCTCTGCTTTTGTAGTAAGTATGGCTGTAATAAGAGTGTTAGGTAATAGCAATAACTGAGCGGTTATTGTTAAATGATAGGCAAATATAGGTGCCTTGTAGGTCTTTTCTTTTATTGTTATAAAAGGTAATGTAAAGAAACAAGGCAATGTTATACTTGTTGTTTAGTAAAATTGTAATATGTTGTAAATGAGTACACTTACAGATAACTGCGACAAAACAAGGAAATTTATAACAGAGCATCTTACTGATAATATTCGCTCTTTAGCTCTTAAAGCTAATACTTATAAAGATATTAATATTTCTTTCGCACTTGATCAGATTGCTGGTTGGCAGAAAGCTTGCATAAAGTTGCCATCATGGGCAAATATTCAGGGTATTATTTATCCAAAGCATATTTCTTTAGAGCAGTGTTCCAGTGAGGTTACTGCCACGTATAAGTATCATCTTGTTAGACGTATTATTGGTAACTGTGATAGAGAAAAAGTTACTTTGTCTACCTCTTTGCTCGACCTTACTGGTGGTTTTGGCGTAGATTTCTCTTTTATGGCTCGAGCTTTCGACAAAGCAGTGTATGTAGAGCAGCAAGAAGAGTTGTGTGAAATAGCACAGTATAATTTTGATCTTTTTCATTATGAGCGTACCATCATAGAGATAGTTAATGCCGAAGGTATTAACTATTTACATATAACAGATCCTGTTACTGTTATTTTTATCGATCCTGCACGTCGTGATTATAATGGTGGTAAAACGGTGTTTATATCCGATTGTAGTCCTAATATTATTCCTATAGAGGAAGAGTTGCTTTTAAAAGCACAGTATGTAGTAATTAAATTATCACCTATGCTCGATTGGCATAAAGCTGCGACTGATCTTTGTAGTGTGGGTGATGTTGTGCGAGAAGTACATATTTTATCGGTAAAAAACGAGTGTAAAGAGCTTCTTTTAGTTCTGCAATCTGAAGAAAAAGCGAGACTTTTAGGGCTTTCACCGTCAAATATAAATATATTTTGTGTAAACGATGATCAGGTAATAAGTTTTTCTATCGAAGAGGCTAAAAATGCTGTTTTACGCCTTTTTACCGAACAATTGCAGATAGGTATGTATCTTTATGAACCTAATTCTTCGTTGATGAAAGCAGCTTCTTTTGGTGTTATTACTCAAAAATATCCAGTGTCTGCTCTTGCTCCTAATTCTCATTTGTTTGTTTCTTTCGATGAAATCGCTAATTTCCCGGGTAGATCGTTTGTAATAACAGGTTTTTCTTCGTTTAATAAAAAAAGCCTTAAACGCTTTTTATCTGGTCTTTCTAAAGCAAATATAGCTACTCGCAACTTCCCCCAAACTGTTAGTGAGCTGCGTAAACGGCTTAAATTAAGCGAAGGTGGTAAAGATTATTTGTTTGCTACCACGCTTATTAACGGTGAGCATTATATGATAAAGTGTGCTAAAATATAGCTTTTAAATATACAAAAAAGCATCTATCTTGCCTGTATTCATAACTATCTGTATATTAACGGAATATATCTTGTTTTGAAAAATAGATTATTTTTTGTACAAAAATAGTTTAAAAATGATATAAAAATAAGTTATTTTTTGGTTCAATGTTTAGCTAATAGCAATAAAAAAGGTATCCTTTTCTTTTCTTTAAGAATACCTTTTCTTTTTCTTTAATTGTACTTTGCTTATTATTATGGTATAATATTTCTTTTAAGGACGTTGTTATATCAGTTTCTTTTATAATTAGTAAAAGGTCTTTATATTTACTGTTTATACGTTTTCTCGATATATTTATTTGCTCAATATTTATGATTATAGCGAGTGAATAGTTAGTTTTGTTTAAATAAATTATATATCGAAGAGATTAGGCTGTATAGGATTTGCAGATTGATAATTGCGCCCAAGATGTTCATAAGCCAGTTGTGTAGCAACACGTCCACGTGTTGTTCGTTTAATAAATCCTTCCATTATGAGAAATGGTTCGTATACTTCTTCTACTGTTCCACTGTCTTCTCCTATAGCAGTAGCAATAGTAGAAACTCCAACAGGACCACCTCCAAACTTATCTATGATGGTAAGTAATATTTTATTGTCTATTTCATCAAGTCCGTATTGATCGATGTTAAGCGCTTGTAGAGACATTGTGGCTATGTTTGGAGTAATTGTTCCGTTGCCTTTTACTTGTGCAAAGTCGCGTACACGGCGTAATAAAGAGTTGCATATACGCGGTGTGCCACGTGAGCGAAGAGCTATTTCTTCTGCAGCTTCGTCTATTATAGGTACCTTTAGTAGTGCAGCCGATCGTTTAATAATGCGTTGAATAGTTTCTGCGTTATAATATTCTAAGTGCATATTTATACCAAATCGTGCTCGTAATGGTGCTGTAAGTAACCCACTTCTTGTAGTAGCTCCTATTAAAGTAAATGGGTTAAGTTCTATCTGTATGCTGCGTGCAGATGGTCCTTTGTCTATCATTATATCAATGCGATAATCCTCCATGGCAGAGTATAGGTATTCCTCTACAACAGGTGATAGGCGATGTATTTCATCTATAAATAAAACATCATTAGGCTCAAGACTGGTAAGAATGCCGGCTAAGTCGCCCGGCTTGTCAAGTACAGGTCCTGATGTTATTTTAAATCCTACTCCAAGCTCATTAGCAATAATATTGCTTAATGTGGTTTTGCCTAATCCGGGAGGTCCATGTAGTAGGGTATGATCTAAAGGTTCTCCTCTATATTTAGCAGCTTCTACGAAGACACTAAGGTTTTCTACTACCTTGTCTTGTCCGCTAAAGTCGTTAAACTTCAGTGGTCGTAGCGCATTTTCAAAATCTTTTTCAGCCGATTGTAATCGCGCTTCTCTTATATCAAAATCTTCAGTCATATATATTCTATAGTTTATAATGTGATATAATCATATTCTGTAGCGAATAATCCTTCACTTTTTAAGTTCTCTTTAATAGTCTTAATGGCAAGTTCCGACTGATCTATCCCTATCCATTTCCTGCCTAAGCGATTAGCAGCTTTTAGAGTTGTACCTGAACCTGCAAAGCAATCTAATACAATAGAATTTATTGATGAAGATGCTTTGATAATAAAATGTAAAAGGTCTTCATTCTTTTGGGTAGGATAAATAGGATATTGAGGATCTTTAAAATCCCAAATATCTTGCGCTTTTTTCCCTATTCTATCGTCTGCATAGTTTATTTTGCGTGGATTCCCATTGCTTGACCATTCTATTAATCCTTTTTTATCCAATTGTTTTCTAATCCTTTATCTCTATTATAGTTTAAATATTTATGTGCAAATTCTTTTAAAGATTGGTCTGTTCCTTTCAGAATAGCAAAGTCTTTTGCATTTAAGAAAGCATCTTCTTCAATAGGTAAGCAGCCTAAAGTACCAGAGTTTAACCAGTTTGTAAATAGTGGTCCTATCTGTCTGTTAGTCTCTTTTGGTTGTGTACATCTTTCATATAGTTTATCAAGTCCTAATTCTCTAATACGTCCACAAATTCTATTGACAGTTAGTGGATTCCTTTCTACTGCTGATTTTGCATGTTTAAAGAAAGAAACATAACTGTCTTTTATAGGAAACAGTTTTAATTTTAATAAAGATTTGAAAAGTTCTACGTTATTATAAGACTTGTAATATTCTTCAATATTATGCCAAGTATCCTTATTTATTTCACGAATAGAGTCAGGACTTAGAGGATATACAGAGAATAACTGGTCTAAATAATCTTTTTGATTAGCTAACTCAATACTATATTTTGTGAAAATATTCATTTGCTATAGTGATGTTTAATTTGAAAATCAAAGGTACAAAAAAAAACTCAAAATGAGTATTATACGAGTATTATACATGTTTATAGTATACATATATGGGAAAAAATGTCTACTTTTGCACACATAATCATTCACCTATTTTATTTAGATAAACTGTGAGTATAAGTAAGAAACTTTTGTATCGTGAGATCATCGATTATGTAATGATAGCCGTAGGTATGATGTCATATGCTATAGGTTGGGCTATTTTTTTATTGCCAAATAATATTGGTAATGGTGGGGTAGCAGGTCTTTCATCTATTATTTATTGGGGTACAGGTACACCTATTACCTACACTTATTTCTTAATGAATGTTGTTTTATTAGCAATAGCACTCAAGGTTTTAGGTTGGCGCTTTTGTGTTCGTACTATTTATGGCGTAGTAACGTTAACTATTTGCACATGGCTTGTGAGGCATTTCTTTCCTCATCCAATGATTCTTCATTCACAACCTTTCATGGTAACTATAATAGGAGGTCTGTTCTGTGGTGTTGGTGTTGGTTTTGGATTGGCATTTAATGGCAGCTCAGGAGGGTCTGATATTGTAGCTGCAATGGTTAATAAGTATCGTAATATTTCGTTAGGGCGTGTTATCTTGTTAGTAGATATTATTATAGTAACGCTTAGCTATCTTGTTTTACATGACTGGGAACATGTTATTTATGGATATATAACATTGTTTACTATAGCCTTTGTTGTAGATCAGGTTGTGAGTGTAGGTAGGCAGTCGGTACAGTTTCTTATTATATCAGAACGTTATGAAGAAATAGCAGAGAAGATATCAGGTGGTGCAATACCACGCGGTTGTACTTTTCTTGACGCAGAAGGCTATTATACAGGGCATAAAACAAAACTTATTCTTACGGTAACGCGCAAGAGAGAGGCACCAGCAATGTATAGATTAGTAGATGAAATAGATCCGCATGCATTTGTAACGCAAAGTCAGGTAACAGGTGTTTATGGTAATGGCTTTGATCGTTTAAAGGTTAAACATAAAAAGAGGTCTTTAAAGCAAAATAAAGAGTGAAAGTGTATGTTAGCGTTTTTATAGACGTAGCTTTTTAATAGTTTTGGCAAAATGATGTTCTAAAGCGTTATATATTATACATTTCTTCTTATATTTGTTGGAGCAATAATAATTTTATAAGTATGTTAAAAGTATTACTTCAATTATGGTGGACACAAAAGAGGCGCACCTTCGATTGGAAGAAAATGGGTATATTGATCTATTTTTTCTTATGTATAGTGATAATGATAGGTGGTTTCCTTTTTGAGGTAAATGCTAATATCACTAAGATTTTACACGATAGAACATTACAAATAGCAGCTGTTCCCATTGCATTGGGGAGTATTCCTATTTGCCTTATGTCAATGTTTATGATGAAGATAGAGGAGAACGGTATGGATAATGCTATCAAATCTCGTCCTATTTCAAAACTGACGTGGGGTCAGTTTATCGTAGCTTCGAGTGTAATAGATTATTGGACAGCCTTTCCACCCATACTCACAGGTATAGTGGCTTGCCTTATTATGCCTATTGGGTATGCTCTATTAACCTTTGTTTTGGCATATATCCTTAGTACAACGATGGCACTTTTTGTTACTAGTGTGCGTTTATCCAATAATTATCTCTTAAGAATTGCTACTTGGGTAGGCTTTGCTTGTTTTCTTATGTTTATTACATTTGTAATGATATTTGGCATATCGATGCTTACAGAGGTAGCTTTAGCCTTTGAGATAGGTGTTATTACAGTGTTATATGCTTGTAGCTTGTTTGTTTTTATTTATAATTTAGATAATTATAATGAGCAAAAAGAGTATAAAAGGAGTAGTAGGAAAAATAGTAAGGTAGGGCGTTTTACGATGGAATGGGCTGCTTTATGGCGTACAAAACGTTTTAAAAATCCCATTATTTTATTTCTATTGTTATTTACAGGAGATCTTTATCTGCTGGTAAATCTAAATGAAGCAGATATGGGTTGGTCAGCTATGTCAAGCTATTATTTATTCTTTATTTTTATTATTCTTTACGCTCCATTTATGTTGGGACAGTTTATGTTAGGCATAGAAGCAAATTTTATCGACGGACTCTTTACTAAACCTTATGTACTTGAGGAGCATTTAAACACGAAATATTACTTTTTTATGTGCTTAAATGTTGCTTCTTCGTTGTTATTGTTACCTGGTGTATTCTTTAATTTATGGAGATTAGACCTTATAATAGTATCTGTAGTCTTTAGTTTTGCCGTCGATCTGTTGCTATTTATTACTTGTTTAAAATCGAAGAGGATAGATCTTTTCTCCAGTGGGTTCTTTAATTATCAAGGTGCTAATATGGGTTTTAATGTATATGGATTAATGCCTATTATAGGAGTAGTGGTCTATATAGCCCTACTAACAATGCTTCCGTCCTTTTATATGGCAGAGGCTGTCCTGTGTATGATAGGTGTTTTAGCCTTCATGTTTCACAAACGAGTTATTAAAATGTTAGTAAATAGATTTATGAAGCAAAAGTATGCCCGCTTAGAAGAGTTGAGAAAGTAAGAAAATAAACGACTAAAAAATACGACAAACGATGGAAATTCAGATTAGTAACCTTAAAAAGCAATATGGTGATAATACAGTATTGGATATAGAAGCCTTAACAATCCAAAGTGGGGAGTTGGTGGGCTTAGTAGGTAATAATGGTGCAGGCAAAACTACTTTGATGCGTCTTATGCTCGATTTAATACAGAGTACAGAAGGGGAAGTGCTTATATCAGGTAAGAAAGTATGTGATACAGATGTATGGAAACATTGGGTTGGCTCTTTTATAGATGGTAGTTTTTTGATTGATTTTTATACACCAGAGGAGTATTTTGAATTTATTGCTAAGGTATATCATATCCAAGAGCCTATTCTTAAACAGCGTTTAGCTGAATTTTATGATATAGATAGGGGTGAAATACTTGGTACAAATAAGCTAATTAAAGATTTTTCGCAGGGTAATAAGCAAAAGATAGGTATTATAGGTGCAATGATAATTGCCCCTAAAGTGTTGATATTAGATGAACCTTTTAATTATTTAGACCCTTCGTCTCAAATCTTTGTAGCTAAAAAAATACAGAATATTTGTAGCGAGAATGGTACAACAGTACTTATATCCAGTCATAATATTCAGTTTATAGCAGATATTTCTACTCGCATTCTTTTACTTGAAAAAGGGAAAGTGGTTAATGATATTAGTAATAAAAATGGTAATATACTTAAGGAAATTAATGAGTATTTTGAGCAAAAGTAGTTTTATTGTTTTTATTAACTAACTTTTGCCCAAAAGTTTTATAAGTATACTATTTAATAATAGTAATATAAATATTTTTTATATGTATTTGTAAAAGACATATAATTTTATTATTTGCGACTTATTTCTAATGCTTTTTTTATAATATGGCTTTGCTCATTCCATATTCTGAAATATTCATTTGTGTCCCAAAGATCCCTAGCTATAAGAGCTTTTAATTGTAGTTTTATATATTTTTGAGTGTTTTGCAGTTCTTGGTCATCTTTAGCTTCTATCTTTTGCTTCTTTCCTTCTGTTATAATTTGATTGATAAGCGATAAAGGTATAGTATAGTTTCTATTGAAAGTTTCGAATGATTGGTATGTATTTTTTAGCTGTTTACGATTTTGATCTGCATATTTTAGATATGCATTCATAATTATATTCTTAATGGCTAATTGTCTATGTAATCTTGTATATTGTGTTGTGTCGAGTGGAACAAATACATCTGGCATTATTCCCCCACCACCATACACTAATCGATGTTGTCTTTTTGTATAAAACTTTTGTGATTTATCAAAGTGTATACTGTCAGGATTTGTTAGTTCACCATGTTTCAATCTGTTTTCAATATCCATATCATAATCCTCTTGATAACCTTTTTTATAAGGCTTTTGAATGCATCTTCCACTTGGAGAATAATAATGAGCTATGGTAAGACGTATCATGCTTCCATCAGGCAAATCAATGGGGCGTTGTACTAATCCTTTGCCGAATGTACGGCGTCCTATTATAATTCCTCTGTCATTATCTTGTATAGCACCAGACACTATTTCACTTGCAGAAGCTGTAAACTCATTTACAAGGATATATATCTTTATATCTTTTAGTTTTCCTTTACCATTTGAGCGAAACTCTTGTTGCTTCATATTTCGTCCTTTAGTGTATACTATCATATCCCCATCTTTTAGGAATTCATTAGCAATTTGTACGGCAGCTTGTAAATATCCACCTCCGTTGTCTTGCAAATCAATGATTAATTGTTTCATTCCTTTGTGCTGAAGTGTGTTAATAGCACTCATAAATTCAGTATAAGTTTTTGCTCCGAAGCTGCTCCATCGTATATATCCTATTTTTGGACGAATCATATATGCAGCATCTATTGTGTGTACAGGGATTTTAGAACGAGTAACAATAAAATGTAAATGTTCTTTTGTTCCGCGTCGTATAATGGTTAGTTTTACCTTTGAGCCTTTAGGGCCGCGTAGTCGTTTCATTATATCTATTTTATCCATCTTTACACCGGCAATAGTGGTGTCGTTAACAGCTATTATGCGATCACCAGATGAAATACCTACTTTCTCAGACGGTCCTTTTACTATTGGCTGAACAACTACTAAAGTGTCATTAATCATATTAAACTGTATACCTATGCCTTCAAAGTCGCCTTCTAAAGGTTCGTTCATCGCTTTTGTTTCCTTTGCATCGGAATAAGTTGAATGAGGGTCTAACTCTTTAAGCATTCCTCGTATAGCATCTTCTGCTAATTTTTCTTCGTTTACAGAATCTACATAAAGAGAATTTATAGCCATTTCCGCGAGTTGAAGTTTGCGAAGAGGTGAGTTTTTTCCAAAATTAAACTTTATTTGTGCTAAAGAATATATAGGAAATAGTGTGATAAGTATTATTAATATAGTTGTTTTTTTCATTACTTTGTGGCTTTTTAGTAAGTGTAATTATGTTTTATATATGTTGATAAGTATATGTTTAGCTATTGAAAAGTTTGTGTTTTTACTAACTATCTTCGTCAATAACGTCTTCTTCTACGACGAGATTATCTATAATAAAATTTTGTCTTTCCATGGTGTTCTTACCCATATAGTATTCTAAAAGCTTTTGTACCTGATCTGTTTTATGAAGTGTTACTTGTTCTAATCGCATTTCTGGACCGATGAAATGCATAAATTCGTCAGGCGATATTTCGCCTAATCCTTTAAATCGTGTAATTTCTGGTTCAGGTGCTAAGTCGTTAATAGCTTCTAATCGTTCCTCTTCAGAGTAGCAATAGCGTGTAATAAAGTCATTTTTCTTTTCACCTTTTACTCTGTTTTGGTCAGCTTCTATGATTGTTTTTTTGTTTTTTATTTTTGTTCTTCGGTTACGTATTCTAAATAAAGGTGTTTGTAAAACATATACATGTCCTTTCTTAATTAGTTCGGGAAAGAACTGTAGGAAGAATGTAATAATTAGCAATCTGATGTGCATACCATCGACATCGGCATCTGTAGCTACTATTATTTTGTTATATCTTAGCGTATCAAGCCCTTCTTCTATATCTAAAGCGGCTTGTAAAAGATTAAATTCTTCATTTTCATATACCACTTTTTTTGTAAGTCCAAACGAGTTAAGTGGTTTTCCTCTTAGTGAGAATACTGCTTGTGTATTAACATCTCTACTTTTGGTAATAGACCCACTTGCAGAGTCGCCTTCTGTTATAAAGATAGAGCTTTCTTCTTTTCTATCATTCTTTATATCGCTAAAGTGTATACGGCAGTCTCGTAGTTTTTTATTGTGTAGATTAGCTTTTTTTGCTCTTTCGCGTGCTAACTTTGTTACACCTGCCATCGCTTTTCGTTCCCGTTCTGTTTCTTTTATTTTATTCTCTAAAATATCAGCACAATCTTCTTTATGAATATGTAAGTAGTTATCAACATTAAGTTTTATGAAATCGCCTATATATTTGTTTATGGTGTCCCCGTTAGGTTCCATAAGTGTGCTTCCTAACTTTACTTTTGTTTGTGATTCAAATATAGGTTCTTCTACGTTTATAGCTATGGCTGCTACTAATCCATTTCTAATATCTATGTATTCGTATTTGCCATAGTATTCTTTTATGGTTTTAGCAATATGTTCTTTAAACGCACTTTGATGAGTTCCTCCTTGTGTGGTGTGTTGTCCGTTTACAAACGAGTAATATTCTTCACCATACTGATTTGTATGAGTAAATGCTATCTCTATATCCTCTCCTTTCATGTGTACGATAGGGTATAACGGATCAACGGTCATATTATCGGTTAGTAAATCTTTCAAACCATGCCTACTTAATATACGGCGTCCATTGTACATGATGGTTAGTCCCGTATTTAAGTAAGTGTAATTTCGGAGCATTGTTTCTACTATTTCATCAAGAAATTTATAGTTTTTAAATAGAGTGTTATCAGGTTCAAAATATATAAAAGTTCCGTTTTCATCGTTGCTTTTAGACGTTTTGTCGTCTTTCAAGCAGCCTTTTTCAAAGCATAGATGTCTTACTTTACCATCGCGGAAACTTTTCACCTCAAATTTAGAGCTTAAAGCGTTTACAGCCTTTACACCAACTCCGTTTAGTCCGACACTTTTTTTGAAAGCTTTAGAATCGTATTTACCTCCTGTGTTAAGCATAGAAACGGCTTCAATGAGCTTTCCTTGTGGAATGCCACGCCCGTAATCGCGTACTGTAACACGAAGATTATCTTCTATATCTATCTCTATTCTGTTGCCAGCTTCCATTTTAAACTCGTCAATAGAGTTGTCTATAACCTCTTTTAGTAAAACATAAATACCGTCTTCAGGTAGCTTTCCATCACCTAATCTTCCTATATACATACCGGGGCGTGTACGAACATGTTCCATATCTGAAAGATGTCGTATGTTATCATCGGTATATTGTACTATATTTTTAGTTTCTTCTACCATATTGATTTTTAGTTTTACCTTTTTAGAGGTTATGAAAAGTTTTCTTTATGAGATAATGTTATGGTGTCTTTTTATAGTAAGCTCTTTTTAAAGCATCGACGTCTTTTGTGAATTTCAGGTGATAGAGGTCCCCACTGATTTTGTATATTTTCGTTGGTTTCCATTTCTACTTGTGTTTCTCCCCATTTGAATCCAGCTTTATTAAATCGTGGAATTAAGTCGCTAAAGAGAAGAGCATTTGCTCCTTTTGTGCGATATTCGGGTAAAACACCTACTAATAGACAATCGACACCTTCAGTTTTGTTAAACTTAATAGCTTTCAACAAATGCCACCAACCAAAAGGAAGCAGCCTTCCTCTATGGCATTTTTGAAGAGCCCTACTTAGCGAAGGTATAGTTATTCCCATGCCTGCAATAGCATCGTTTTTATTTCCGTCTACTATAACTGTTATGAAATCGAGGTTAGCAAAAGGGAAATACATGTTTACGTATTGATCTATTTGCCTGTCGGTAAGCTGTGAATATCCATATAGGTCTTTGTAGGTTTTGTTTACTATCTCGAACAGCTTGCGTCCATATCCTTTTTCAAAGACATCTTTTTTAGTAAGTTTTTTTACTCTAAGATTATATCTTTGTTGTATCATTTTTGCTATTTGAGCATATTTTTCAGGAACTCCATAAGGAATAGTAATGAATTGTTCGATGTAATCGTTGTCTTTCTCCCAGCCTCCAAGCTGTTCTAAGTGTTTAGGATAATAATCATAATTATAAATAGTAGCCATTGTACCGAGCTTATCAAATCCCCATATCAGCATACCCTCTGGGTCCATATCGGTAAAGCCTAATGGTCCTACTATTTGTTCCATTCCTTTGCTTTTACCAAATTCTGCTACAGCATTTAGCAATGCTTTAGACACTTCTATATCATTTATAAAGTCGATCCAGCCAAAGCGGACATTTTTTATTTTCCATTTTTCGTTAGCTCTATAATTAATAATAGCTGCTACACGTCCTGCGAGTTTACCATCTTTATAAGCAAGATAATATTCTGCTTCACAAAAGTCGAACGCAGCATTCTTATCTTTAGATAGTGTGTTCATATCATCGCTAAACAAGTTAGGGACATCGTAGGGATTGTTTTCGTAAAGGTCATGGTGAAAATCAATGAAAGTTTTTAAATCTTTCTTTGTTTCAACCTTTTTTATTTTTATTAATGACATTGTTATATTATGTTATTATAAATTTTTAAAACATGCAAAAATAGTAATTAATATGCAAAAAGCCAAACAACATTATCTTTTTTTAATAACGACATATTTGTCTAATAGGTTATGTTAGGTATTGTTAAGGTGTTAAATATATGTTTTATAATAGTATTTGTAATGTAGATATAAATAGGATATTAGAAGAGGTAAATGGAACTTTTAAAAGTAAGGAAGTATATGTTTTGTTTTACGAAAGATTACTTTTATAGCGAAAAACGGCAAACTATAAAAGAGCAAAAGGTGTTATATTGTACTCAAAAATAGACTATTTTTATATGATTTTTAATTTATTTTTCATATAAAAATAGTTTATTTTTCAAACTATTTTATAATGTATTGACATATAGTAGTTTATGTTTAGGTTGGAAAGATGTGATTTTTAGCTATAAAATTGTGGACTTTTTATATGGAAGAGTAGGAGGGTAGGTGAATTTAGGGCAAACGTTTGCACAAGGGTTGTGTGTTGATTTGTATCATTTTCCTTTATAGGTTAAAAAACAAAATGTAATTTTATCATGCGATATGATGTAGTGTTGCCTAAAATTATTTAAGGCAGTCTTCAGCATGAGCTGTTATTTTTATTTATTAATACAACCTTTATATACTATTATTTATTAATCGATCAAGATATGAAAATTCGTACTTTTACCTATTCAGCAGCCGTAGTATTGCTGCTATCTGCTTGTGCTAAGAGCAGTGATCTTGGCATTACAGGAGAAGAACCTAATCCGCCTAAGCCAAAAGTAGAGGAAGTTGGGGTATCTCAGGGGTGGCCTAAAGACTATGAAGGGGTGATGCTTCAAGGTTTTTCTTGGGACTCTTTTGATGATACTAAGTGGACAAATCTATCCAGTCAGGCAGATGAGCTGTCTAAGTATTTTTCACTTATTTGGGTACCACAGAGCGGCGATTGTAATACTCCTTATAAAAATATGGGGTATATGCCAGTATATTATTTTAAGCAAAATTCCAGTTTTGGTACAGAATCAGAGCTTAGGGAAATGATAAAAACTTTTAAGGAAAAAGGTACTGGTATTGTTGCAGATGTAGTTATTAACCATCGTAACAATCTTGGTGCAGGTGGTTCTTGGGTAGATTTTCCTGTTGAGACATATAAGGGTGAGACTTTCCAAATGTTGCCAACAGATATTGTTGCTAATGATGATGGTGGAAACACAGCCAAACAAGGATATAAGCTAAGCATAAATAATGATGAAGGAGCTGATTGGGGTGGTTGTCGCGACTTAGATCATAAAAGCGAGAATGTGCAAAAGGTACTAAAGGCTTATTTGAAATATCTTAAAAACGACCTTGGATATACCGGTTTTCGTTATGACATGGTAAAAGGATATGATGGTTATCATGTAGGTAATTATAATGATGCAGCAAATATTGAGTTTTCTGTAGGTGAATATTGGGACAATAATGAGGCCATAAAGATTTGGATAAATCGTACAAATAGAAAGAGTGCTGCATTCGATTTCCAGTTTAGATATAATGTGCGAGATGCAGCAAATAATGGAGATTGGACAAAACTTAACACGGAGAACAACTTAATACACGATGTTAATTTCAGAAGATATGCTGTAACTTTTGTAGAAAACCATGATATGCAGGATCGTGGCAATGCCAGTGGATATACAAAAGATCCTATTAATAATAACATATTAGCAGCCAATGCCTATATGTTAGCCATGCCAGGCACTCCATGTGTTTTTCTTCCGCATTGGAAAAAATATAAGGAAGAAATAAAGTCTATGATAGATATTCGCAAAACAGTAGGTATAACAAATATGTCCGATTATAAAATACTTACTTCAGAGCATGATCTGTTCAGAGCAGAAGTTACTGGTAAAAACGGAAAACTTATAGTTTGTGTAGGTACAAAAGCTGGTAAAGAGTCGGCAGAAGCAGGGTATACTAACGTTCTTAATGGTAATAACTATGCTTATTTATTGGAAAATACAGGTAAATACGCAGGTAATACAATATTATTTGATAAGTCAGAAGGCACATATTATAATAGTGTAGCGGTAAAAGTGAGTTCGCCAGCTACAGCAAAAAGTGCTAAATTAGTATATACTTTAGATGGTTCTGACCCTTTAGTAACTTCTTCTGCTGTGCCTGATAATGGCATAATTACTTTGGACAAGACAGCAACATTATCGGTGGGTATTGTTCAAAATGGTGCTATTACTACAATAGTACGTCATAAGTATACCGTTTTATCTTTTACACCTCATAAGGCAAGAGTTTACTTTAAGAAGCCAGCAGACTGGAACGAGGTGTATATATGGGCATGGGACGCTGATAATTCGGCTTTGTTAGGTGTTCAGTGGCCAGGAGTTTCAATGCATGCTACTACTATAAATGGTGAGAGTTGGTATTATTACGACTTTGATATTAATAAAGGAGGATATACTGTAAATGTGATTTTTAACCAAGGGAAAGTGGCAAATGCGGTACAAACAAAAGATATAGTTGGTGTTAGCAAAGATACGTATTATGAGCTTGGTGTGGCAGATGATACAGGTAAATATAGTGTAGTAGACGTTACTTCAAAGCATTAATATATAGGTGTTTACCATTATAAATGGTAAAAGGAGATGCTATAAATTAATGCAGATAACTGCAATATATAGTTCTAAAAGAGCAGTGAAGGTTCTTTTAGGTTTTATAAAAATAATCACCGAAAAGTTATTATAATCTAACTTTTCGGTGAAATTTCTTTTTAAGGAATTGTAATATAATATTTTTATCTTTGCTTTTATCTACTTTTATAAAGATAATACAAAACTGTGTGAGTAAAACTTTTAAAAGATAGCATTATATAAAATATTCCTTATAATGATATAAAAGCAGTACCTTTGTAAAAGTATTTTATATGTTAAGGTGAAAAAGATTATGCAAATAAGAAAGAGTATGATGTTTCAGGAACGAAAGCAAAGTATTTTTCAGTGCCCTATATGGGTAACTGTTTTTGCTCTTATAGCAGCTATAGTGTGGGGGTGGGCTTATCCATTAATAAAAATAGGGTTTAGAGAGTTTCAAATTACTACTTCCATGACAGGGAGTAAGATGCTTTTTGCTGGGGTAAGGTTTTTTATTTCAGGATTGATAATCCTCGTTATAGCACAACGATTGCATCGCTCTTTTTCTGTTAGCAAAACTTCTGACTATTATTTTATTTTTGTTTATTCTCTGCTTAATACTACTCTTCATTACGCATTCTTTTATTTTGGTTTATCACATAGTCAAGGTTCTCGTGCTGCTTTACTCAATTCCTTAGGTGTGTTTGCAGTAGTTATTCTTGCTTGCTTATTTTTTAAAAGCGATAAGATGACTAAAAACAAGTTGTTTGGTTGTATTATAGGTTTCGCTGGTCTTGCTATGTTAAATCTTGGCGATACTTCAAAAGAGACAGATTATTCTATATTGGGCGACAATTTAATAGTTCTTAATGCTTTATGTTCTGCTTTTGCGTCGTTACTCACTCGCAGTTTGAGCCATAGAGTAGATATCTTTGTAGGAACAGGTTATAGCCTTGCCTTAGGTGGTGCTTTGCTTGTAGTGTTTGGACTGCTTGCAGGAGGTACTTTCCCTATAATTACTACTTGGGGTGTTGTGATATTGCTGCTTCTAATAGGTATTTCTACAACAGGTTTTGCTTTATATAACAAGCTAATCAGCTGTAATCCTGTAGGAAAAATAGCTATTTACAATTCGCTAATTCCTATTATAGGAGCTATCTCTTCTTGTTTATGCCTTAATGAGACCTTTTATTGGAAATATGTTTTAGCAGGTACTTTTGCCACAATAGGTATTTATATTATTAATAGGAGTAAATAGTATAAAAGGAAAGCAATAAAAGGTTATTATTAATATTTTTTCGTTTAAGCAGGTTGTTTCAGCTAATTCTCGTAATATATAGTGTTACTATCTTACTTTTTAGAATAATCAAAACCAACTAAATATTTTGTCTTTTATACAGTTTGCAGTATCTTTGCAAACGTTTAATAGTTATTTGAATGGATAAGAAACAAATTCTTCTTATTAATGATGTAGCAGGATATGGTAAGGTGGCAACAGCAGCTATGCTGCCTATCTTGTCTTATTTTGGTAACCCTGTGTATAATCTGCCCACTGCTTTAGTCTCTAATACATTAGATTATGGTAAGTTTAAGATTTTAGAAACTACTAATTATATTAAGGAAGTTTTTCCTATTTGGAAAGAACTAAACTTTAGTTTTGATGCTATTGCTACAGGATTTATCTGTTCGGAACATCAGGCTAAAATAATTTCAGCGTATTGTCGTGAACAAGAAAAGAACGGAACAACTATCTATGTAGACCCTATTATGGGTGATGAGGGAAAACTTTATAATGGTGTTACTCCTTCTACTATTATTTCTATGCGTGAAATGATAAGTGTGGCTCACCTTACTTTTCCTAATTATACAGAGGCTTGTTATCTCACAGGGGCGTCTTTCTCTGAAAAGGGAGTAACTAAAAAAGAAGCAAAAGAGCTGTTAGACAATTTATGTAGAATAGGCACAAGGTCGGCTTTAATAACATCTATAACTGTAGATGGTCAGCCCTCTGTGGTGGGTTATAACCATATTGATGATGATTATTTCACACTTCCTTATACAGAAATTCCTGTCCACTTCCCCGGTACAGGAGATATTTTCTCTGCTATCCTTATAGGGCATCTGCTACGAGGTGAAGCTCTTGTTAGTAGTACTCGTAAAGCTATGGACGGGGTATATATGCTTATAGACTATAACAAGGATAATGAAGATAAGAATAGAGGAATTCCTTTAGAAAAATATTTACACTTATTATAACAAGTATGGATTGGATTAACGGGCTTTTTTCCTTACACTCTGCCCTACAATGTATTACTATTGTTGCTCTTGTCTGTTCTATAGGGCTTTCACTTGGCAAGATAAGAGTAGCTGGTATTTCTCTCGGCATAGCCTTTGTGTTTTTCATAGGAATTGCCGTAGGTAACTTTGGCTTAAGTGTTGATAAGCAAATGCTTTCTTTTTGCGAGACTTTTGGTCTTGTTCTTTTTGTTTACACACTTGGATTGCATGTGGGCCCTAATTTCTTTGGGTCATTACGACATGAAGGTTTAGGGCTTAATATATGGTCTTTAGCTGTAATATTATTAGGAACTTTGTTTTCTATTGCTCTTGTGTATATATTTAATATTCCTATGTCGGATATGGTTGGTATTCTTAGTGGTGCAACAACTAATACTCCTGCCCTTGGTGCTGCTCAGCAAGCTCTTCAGCATGCTGGTGTGAGTGGGGCACGTGCTGCTTTAGCAACTGCCGTTACTTATCCGCTTGGTGTGGTGGGGGTTATCTTTTCAATGATAATTATAAGGAAAATATTTGCAAGGGCTGAGGATATGAAATCAAAGTCGCACGAAAATGATAATCATACTTTTGTAGGACAATTTGTTGTAGCTAACCCTGCTATAATTGGTAAAAATATAGGTGCAATAGCAGAAGGAAGTCATCAAAAATTTATTATTTCACGTATATGGCGTGGAGAAGATGTGGTTACTCCTATGCCAGATACAGTGCTTAAAAAAGATGATAACATACTTGTTGTAACAGGTAACCATGAGAAAGAAGCTATGGAAATAATGTTTGGCAAGATGGTTCATCGCGATCTTAACAAAGAAAAGATAGACTGGAATCACCTTGACACAAAAATGGAAAGTAGAGTTGTTGTGCTTTCTCGTAGCGTTCTAAATGGTAAACATTTAGGAAACTTGCACCTTCGTGAAACTTATGGAGTTACAGTTAGCCGTGTGCTTCGTGGTGATATCAAGCTTTTGGCTACAGGAGATCTTGTACTTCGTTACGGTGACCGTTTAACTATTGTTGGGCAGCATGAAGATATTGCTCATGCAGAGAAGTTTCTTGGAAATTCTGTTAAGACACTTAATGAACCTAACGTAGCAAGTATTCTCTTTGGTATGCTACTTGGTCTTGCTTTAGGTACTATCCCTTTAACATTCTCTGGCATGGACGCTCCTATACGTTTAGGTATTGCTGGTGGTCCTATTATTATGGGAATCCTAATAGGTGCCTTTGGCCCGCGTTTCAGAATAATAACTTATACTACCCGAAGTGCTTCTCTCATGCTTCGCAAATTAGGATTGTCCCTCTATCTGGCGTGCTTAGGCTTAGAAGCAGGAAAGGATTTTTTTAATACTATAGTGCGCCCCGAAGGATTGTTATGGATAGGGTTAGGTTTGGCTATAACAGTATTACCTACTGTTATAATAGGTGTTATAGCACTAAAAACAAAGAAATTAGATTTTGGTACTATGTGTGGAATCTTATGTGGTTCCATGGCTAACCCCATGGCTTTAGGTTATGCCAACGATACTTCTAAGGACGAATCGAGCAATATAAGCTATGCCACTGTTTATCCCTTAGGTATGTTTATTCGCGTGATCATTGCTCAAATTTTAGTCATGTTCTTTGTTTGACGAAAGAAAATAATTACCTTTGCAGATATAAACGAATGTTGCTCTGATAGTTCAATGGATAGAACGTAGGTTTCCTAAACCTTTGATCTGGGTTCGATTCCCAGTCAGAGTACAGAAAAATTCCATTTAGTATAATGCTAATTGGGATTTTTTTTATAATACAATAACCATTCTCTTTATATGAAGTTTTATATTATAAAGGTAAAAAAAATAAACTTTTGGCATCTTTTTGATAAACTTTTATTTACCTTTGTATAAAAGATATAAGGATGACAATTTTAACGTTTACACTTATCTTAATATTAGCTGCATATTTAGCAGGACTATTAGGATCTTTAACAGGATTAGGTGGTGGGGTAGTAGTAATACCGGTTTTAACTTTAGGTTTTGGTATAGACTTTCATTATGCTATAGGAGCAGCTCTTATAGCTTCTATTTCTACTTCATCAGGGTCAGCAAGTGCATATGTTCGTGAAGGTATTACAAATATACGCTTAGGAATGTTTCTCGAAATAGCTACTACGATAGGAGCTGTTCTTGGAGCTTTTATTGCCATTTGGATGCCTACAAATATTATTGCTGTTATATTTGGTATTGTTATGATGATGACAGCTGTGTTACAGCAACGACGTAAAACCGACCATTCTAACGTTATAGGTAGTACAATGGCTAAGAAGCTAAAGCTCTATGGCACTTATCCTACCAAAGAAGGTATTAAATCTTACGAACTAACAAATGTGGGAGGAGGATTCTCTATAATGGTTAGTGCAGGAATTTTATCAGGCTTATTAGGTATCGGTAGTGGTGTTTTAAAGGTGTTAGCTATGGACACTGCTATGAAAGTACCTTTCAAAGTGAGTACTACTACGAGTAATTTTATGATAGGCGTAACTGCTGTTGCTTCTGCTGTAGTATATCTTCAACGTGGATATATTGATCCAGGAATAGCTTTTCCTATTATCATTGGAGTACTATGTGGTTCATTAACAGGAGCAAAATTGCTAAAACGTCTTAATGTAAATATTCTAAGAAAAGTTTTCTCAATAGCAATAGTTTTAGTAGCTCTTAATATGATATATAATGGAATAATTGGTAAATTTTAGGATATGGAAACGAATAATGAAAGTAAAAAGATGCAGTTACTCATCAGTTCTACGCTACGCATAGGTGTTATTACTGCTTCAACGATAGCTTTAATAGGTGGTATTTATTATCTCATCTGTCATGGTGCAGATACTATACCAAACTATCATAAGTTCCACGGTGAGGCTACTAATCTTACAACATTGAAAGGAATTTTTGCAGGTGTGTACCAAAAACAAGCAGAAAACTGTATTCAATTAGGGGTCATCATTCTGCTGCTAACCCCTATTTCGCGCATAATACTCTCTTTGTTCGACTTTGCTATTCAGCGCGATTGGCTATATGTTGTTATCACTGCTATAGTTCTTGCAGTAATTATTTCAAACTCTATAAGTGGACTTTAAGACCTTTTTATATAAAGACTATTTTTATAAAGATATATACAGGCTAAATATTATATATTAATAAAACCTCTATTCATGATGAAAATAATATAATATAAAACATATCAAATGAGATAAAATAGAAACAAATAGCATGATAATACATATCTATCACTACTAAACAACCTTAAAAAACTAATATATTTTGCTTATTTTCATAATAAACCACTAAAAGGCAGTGATATATAAAGTTTTCTAATTAAATTTGCAGATAAATTATTTATTAGAATAAAGATGAACTACAAGATATTTACGCTCATCACGTTAGCTGCAACATTGTTTGCAACTTCTTCGTGCTTAACAGAAGATACGCAAAATAAAGATGTAAATTATGATGATACAGCCATAATGAGCTTTACATTGGGAAAGCTAAAACAAGTTAGAGATACCATAGGAAAGAATGGCAAGGATAGTACTTATACAGCAATATGTGCTGGAAATAAATATAAATTTCATATAGATCATGCTAATGCTAAGATTTATAATACAGAGATGCTGCCTTATGGCATAAAGACTAATGCTGTTTTAGCATCTATAAAAACCAAAAATGGTGGATTTATTGCTATAAAATCGCTTACTAATGATACATTTAAACCATATAGAACAAACGATTCTATAGACTTTTCCAAAGAACGAAAGCTATATGTATATGCAAATAATTCAAAAGTATATCGCATATATACTGTTACTGTGAATGTAGAAAAGCAGCAAAATAATAATAATAGTGCATGGACAGATTTAAATGACTATAAACCTTTTGAAACTCTCTCTGCAACAAAAGCTGTTTGCACTAATGATAAAATTTTTGTAGCAGGTGTAAATGAAACAACTACTACATTATATTCTACATCTATAACAGATGGAAATACATGGGAAAAATATAGTCATACTTTCTCAAAAGACGCATACAAAAATATAGTAACATTAGATAATACACTCTTTATACTGGATAACCATCAAGTGTTGAGTTCTAATGATGGAGAGCATTGGACAGTTGTAAATGAAGACAATAATTTAGTAAGCCTCTTTGCTTCACCATTATCTTTATATGCTATCACAGCAGATAATAAAATTAAAATTTCAACAGATAAAGGTAAAACATGGAAAGAGGAAGTATTATCAAGTGATGTTTCAGATTTGCCTATATGTAGTATTAGCGATGCTTTATTATTTTCCACAAACTCTGGAAATAACTTAAAGCGTTTACTTTTTATTGGATATAACTCAAATAAAAAGATAGTGGAATGGACACGACTTATAAATACTGCTAACAATAGCAATAATTATAATTGGAACACTATAGAATCATTTTCAAGCTATATGCTTCCTG
Source organism: Prevotella sp. C0209C1 (assembly GCF_056583855.1). Classification (NCBI taxonomy): domain Bacteria; kingdom Pseudomonadati; phylum Bacteroidota; class Bacteroidia; order Bacteroidales; family Prevotellaceae; genus Prevotella; species Prevotella sp. C0209C1. The sequence goes on from NZ_JBWPJP010000015.1 coordinate 33,739, forward strand.
AATATAAAAATCTTATTGTAACAAGCTATAATAATTGTCCAATAGCATTAGGGTTGACAAGCGATAACAAAATAGCTCCACTGCTAATAAGTTACGATCAGGGTATAACATGGAAAAAGAATAAAGCATACACAATACCTTCTTCCACAACTACAGCAAAAACAATGGCAGCTACTATAGATAAAAATAATAACCTATGGATAATTAATGGTAGTAAAGTATGGAGAAGATTGCTAAGATAATCTTTTAATATATATATAAATATTCAACATTAACATAAATAGCACATATAGAGAAAACTTTATCAAGCACCTTATTTTTTTCATTATGGAAGAAAAAATAGATATGACCCGCATTCCTGAACACATAGCTATTATTATGGACGGCAATGGCAGATGGGCACAAAGACGTAACCAGCCACGTACAGAAGGACATAAGGCTGGAGTAGAAACTGTGCGACGTATAACAAATATATGTGGCAAAATAGGAGTGAAATATCTAACACTTTATACATTTTCAACAGAGAATTGGAATCGTCCTTCAAATGAGATATCCACTCTTATGGGGCTTGTTATCTCTTCTTTAGAAGATGAAATATTTATGAAAAATGATGCGCGATTACTTGTTATTGGGGACATTGGACGTTTACCAAGTAATGTACAATTGGCTCTTAAACGTACTATCAATAATACAAAAAATAACAAAAGGCTTACGTTGGTTGTAGCTCTTAGCTACTCTGCACGATGGGAAATAACAAAAGCAGCACAAGATATAGCCTGCGAGTTACAGCAAAAGAACGTTCAGCTCAATGCTGATAATATAAAGACTTATATTACAGAAGAAACAATCTCACAACACCTTACTACAGCTTCTATACCTGATCCTGACTTATTAATAAGGACTGGGGGAGAAGTACGTATATCGAACTATTTACTTTGGCAAATAGCTTATACTGAACTATATTTCTGTAATACCTTTTGGCCGGACTTTTCAGAAGAAGATTTATACAAAGCTATAGCTAATTTCCAAAGTCGTCAACGTCGATTCGGAAAGACTGGATACCAAATAGAAAATGAAAATAAATAAGCAAACGTGATATAGATGAAAAATATAAATAAAATATTAATACTTATAGCCTTTGCTACTGGAGGTATATATACTGTTAATGCACAAGAGAAAATTATCAAACCTAATATTTCATATTCAGGTGTCCCTGCTACTTACCGCATTGCAGGAATGCATGTTACTGGTATTAAAGGTTATGAAGATTATGTTTTAACAGGTATCTCTGGGCTTTCTATTGGGCAAAAAGTAGAAGTGCCCGGTACAGCTATATCAGATGCTGTAAAACGATATTGGAAGCATGGTCTCTTTTCGGATGTTTCTATAAGTGCCGATTCTATTGTTGGTGAAGATATTTATCTCAACATTTATTTAAAAGCAAGGCCACGTGTATCTATTATTAACTATAATGGGGTATCAAAAAAGGAAAAAGATGATATGGAAAGTAAGCTCGGACTATTAAAAGGTGGGCAAATAACACCTAACATGATAGACCGTGCTAAGATGATTGCAAAAAGATATTTTGAAGACAAAGGCTATAAAAATGCAGAAATAAATATAATACAACATGATGATAATAGTAAGGAACATGTTATCCTTGATGTAAATATAGATAAAAGACAAAAAATAAAAGTCCGCAATATTATCATAGAAGGTAATAAAGAAGTTTCTGATAAAAAGCTGAAAGGTAACTTGTTTAAAAAAGGTGCTTTTGCTAAAATACACGAATCTGGTAAATTTGCTAACTTTTTTAAATCTAAAAAATATACCCCAGAGCGTTGGGCAGAGGATAAGAAAAATATTATTTCAAAATATAATGAATATGGTTATCGAGATGCAAACATCGTTAAAGATAGTGTAATCAATGTTGATAAAAAACACGTTGATATATATATTAAGATTAATGAGGGTAAGAAATACTATATCCGAAACATAACTTGGGTAGGAAACACTGTTTATAGTACTGATTATCTATCACGTTTGCTTGATATGCATAAGGGAGATGTGTATAACCAAAAGCGCCTTAATAAGCGTTTATCTGAGGACGAAGATGCTGTAGGAAATGCGTATTGGAATAATGGTTATTTGTTTTACAATCTGCAACCTACGGAAATAAATATAGATGGAGATAGCATTGATTTGGAAATGCGTATATTTGAAGGTACACAAGCTCATATTAATCATGTTCGTATAAATGGTAATGACCGTTTATATGAAAATGTCATACGTCGTGAAATGCGTACCAAACCAGGCGATCTTTTCTCTAAAGAAGCTCTGCAACGTACAGCTCGAGAATTGGCATCTATGGGACATTTTGACCCAGAACATGTTAATCCAGATGTAAAACCAAATTATGAAACAGGTACGGTAGATCTTAATTGGAACTTAAAACCAAAATCTAATGACCAAATAGAGTTATCTCTTGGCTGGCAACAAACAGGTATTGTAGGTAAAGTAGGGTTAAAGCTAAACAATTTCTCTATAGCTAACCTCTTTAATAAAAACCGTGAACACCGTGGTATTTTACCAATTGGCGATGGAGAGGTTTTGTCTTTAAGTGCACAAAGTAATGGTAGATACTATCAATCTTATAGTGTAAATTACTCTACTAACTGGTTTGGAGGGAAGCGTCCTATTCAGTTTTCCGTGGGTTCTTATTATAGCAAACAGACCGATGTAAGTAGCAACTACTATAACAATGCTTATATGAATAATTACTATAACTATAGGTATGGATATGGTAATTATAATTATAACAACTACGAAAACTATCTTGACCCTAACAAATATATACAATTATTAGGTGTTAACGTTGGTTGGGGTAAGCGTCTAACATGGCCAGATGACTATTTTACCCTATCTCTTCAGTTATCTTATCAGCGTTATATGCTTAAAAATTGGCGTTATTTTATTATGGCTAACGGTACTGCAAACAACTTAAATCTAAGTATTTCGCTTAACCGTTCTTCTACAGATAATCAGCTTTTCCCACGTCGTGGCTCCGAATTTATAGCATCACTTACGATCACTCCTCCATGGAGTAAGTGGGATAATAAGGATTATGAGCATTTGGCAACGGATCTTAAGTCGAGTGCATATAGTACGGAGCAACAGGAAAAATATAAGTGGATAGAATATCATAAATGGAAATTTAAGGCACGTACCTTTACTTCTCTTACTAATGGACAAAAGAATCTTGTATTGATGACTCGTGTAGAATTTGGAATATTAGGTAGTTATAATAAGTATAAAAAGAGTCCATTTGAAACCTATTATATGGGTGGTGATGGTATGAGTGGTTACTCTACTGGATATGCTACCGAAACTATTGGACTACGTGGGTATGAAAACGGTTCGCTAACTCCGTATCGTGCTGAAGGTTATGCTTACGATCGCTTAACTCTTGAGCTACGTTATCCTTTCCTTTTAGGCAACACTACAATATATGGACTTGGCTTTGTTGAGGCTGGTAATGCATGGACAGAGGCCAGCAAGTTCAATCCTTTCCAATTAAAGCGTTCAGCAGGTCTTGGTGTACGTATATTTTTACCTATGATAGGGTTGATGGGTATCGACTGGGCATATGGTTTTGATAAGGTATATGGTCAGAAAGGCGGAAGTCAATTCCACTTTATACTTGGACAAGAGTTTTAAGACTTAGAAGAAACTAATAAAAAAAACATAAAAGATGAAGAAACTAATATTGCTATCTATACTGGCTATTTTGTCAATATCAGCTAATGCGCAGAGCTTTGCACTTGTAGATATGGAATATATCCTCAATCATATAGACAATTATACAAAGGCTAATTATGAGCTTAACCAGTTAAGTAAGAAGGTACAGGAGCAAATAGATGCAGTAAAAAAAGATGCTGCTAACCTCTACCGAGATTATCAAAAGAACTTATCTACTTTAACTCCTGAGGAAAAAAGGAAACGTCAAGATGCCATTATGGATAAGGAGAAGAAGGCTGCAGAAGTTAAGTTAAAATACTTTGGACCACAAGGAGAATTAGCAAAAAAACGCTCAGAAATGCTTAGTCCGATACAAGATGCAGTATATACGGTTATTAAGCAAATATCAGAAAAGCGTGGTTATAGTATGGTTATCGACCGTTCGAGCGAAACGGCAGGTATTATTTACGGTTCACCAGCTATCGATATAAGCAATGAAGTGTTGCAATCTCTCGGTGGTATTTCTAATTAATAAACAAAAAAAATTATAAACACTTTAACAAAACAACAAAAAATGAAAAAGTTATTATTGATATTGATGCTATGTGCACCAATGACAATGTTTGCTCAGAAGTTTGGTCATCTCGACTCTCAGGCTCTTTTACAATCACTTCCAGAGGCTATAGCTATCCAAAACAAGCTACAAGCTAAAGGAAAGGAGTACCAAAAGCAGATAGAAGATATGCAAGCTGAGCTTCAACGTAAAGGTGAGGCATACGAAAAAGCAAAGAACACTATGAACCCAACTAAGCAAGCTGAAAGCGAAAAAGAGCTTCAGGGGCTATATGCAAAGATACAGCAGACAGCACAAGACAATCAAAAGGCTTTTAACGAAGAGCAACAAAAGCTTCTTGGTCCTGTACTTGATAAGGTACGTAAAGCTATTGCTGCCGTTGCTAAAAGAGGTGGTTATACCTATATTATGGAAAAGGCAGCTGGTCAGCCTATATATATAAATGAAGCTATCAGCAAGGACGTTACCGCCGAGGTTAAGGCTCAGCTATCAAAGACTAAATAAAGAAAAGTCGTGGGGTGTCTTTCCCCCATAAATATTTACCCCATTCTGTTGTGGAATAGGGCTTTAGGGTGAAGTCATCGCATGAATAAAATTTCTTGCGTTGATTTCACTTTTTATTAAATATCTATATAAAAAAAGAATGAAAAAAATCTGTTTTGCTCTCCTACTTATATTTTTCCCCTTGCTCATAAGTGCTCAAAACTTAAAGTTTGGGTATTTTAGTTATAACAAAGTGTTCCATGCTATGGCAGGTTATACAAAAGCATTAAGCACCTATGCTTCTATTAAAGCTAAATATGATGCAGAGGTAAAACGATCCGAAGATGATTTTAACATGCGTTACGAAGACTTTTTAGAGGTACAACGCACTCTTGCTCCTTCCATACTTCATAAGCGTCAAGCCGAGCTTGAAGAGCTCTTGCAGCGTAACAAAGCTTTTAAAAGCGAGACAGAACGGCTCCTTCAGAAAGCCGAACAAGACACTTTTGCGCCTGTTAAAGAACAGCTTAACATGGCATTACAGCAGATAGGTAAGGAGAATGGTTATGCTTTTATCTTTAATACCGATAACGACGCTGTTCCTTTCATAAACGATGCTATTGGTGAAGATATTACTAACATGCTTACAGCAATTTTAAAATAGCTATAAAAGATGGGTTATAGCTGAAAGACAATCTATATAAAGTATCTATAATTTTATATATACACATGATGCAATCCTTGCAAAAAACTGGTCCGATAGGTGTTTTTGATAGTGGTTATGGTGGTTTAACTATCCTTCATGCTATACAGAAGCTATTACCAGAATATGATTATATCTATTTAGGAGATAACGCACGCGCTCCTTATGGCTCTCGTTCGTTTGATGTAGTATATGAGTTTACCCGTCAAGCAGTATTGAAACTCTTTGATATGGGGTGTAGCTTAGTTATTCTTGGCTGCAACACTGCTTCTGCAAAAGCTCTTCGAACCATTCAGCGAAACGACCTTCCTGTAATAGCACCTGATAACCGTGTGTTAGGTGTTATTCGTCCTACAGCTGAAGTAGTAGGACTTTTAACCCACTCTAATCATATAGGTATTTTAGCTACAGAAGGCACTGTACGTAGCAAAAGTTATAATATTGAGATACAAAAGCTATGGCCTAAAATATCAGTTACAGGTATTGCTTGCCCTCTTTGGGTACCTATCATAGAGAATAATGAGGCAGATTCGCCGGGTGCTGATTATTTTGTTAAGAAGCGCATTGAGCATATTATGAGGCTCGACCCTAAAATAGATACCATCATTTTAGGCTGTACACACTATCCTATACTTATGCCTAAGATACTAAAACATATTAACAAAGGAATAAAAATAGTAGCGCAAGGAAAGTATGTAGCACAGTCTTTAAAAGATTATCTATACCGACACCCTGAAATGGACAAAAAGTGTACTAAGCAAGGCACTACAAAATACTATACTACAGAGAATCCCTCTAAGTTTACTGAGAATGCTCGCATCTTTCTTACCGATGAAATCACTGTAAAGCATATTACATTAGAGTAACTATATTCTTATAAAAGCAATGCCACAAGATAACAAAATATCAGTAGTAATCAATACTTATAACGCAGAGAAACATCTACGTGAAGTACTCGAAAGTGTTAAAAGCTTCGATGAAATCGTAATATGCGACATGGAGAGTAAGGATAATACTCTCGCCATAGCCAAAGAATATAACTGCAAAATAGTTACCTTTCCCAAAGCAAACCATCTTAGTGCAGAGCCAGCACGTACATTTGCTATACAAAGTGCGAGCTATAAATGGGTGCTCGTCGTAGATGCTGACGAACTTGTTACTACAGACCTTCGTACCTACTTATATAATATTATCAAGCAAGAAGCCTGCCCTAAAGGATTATACATAGCTCGTCGTAACCGTGATATGAATGTGTTAGATAAAGGACGATTACGAGATTTTCAGTTACGTTTCTTTATACGTAAAGGCACTATTTGGCCACCATACGTGCATACTTTCCCACAAGTGCAAGGCAGAATAGGCAAACTTACAGATAGCAACAGAGCTGTGCTTATACATCTTGATGAGAACTATCTACATGAGAGAATAGAAAAAATAAATCGCTATTCTGACGGAGAAATAGACAAACGCATTAGCAAACAATATGGCTTAGGTGCACTTTTATGGCGACCTATATGGCGTTTTTTTAAGGCTTACATCATGGATCAGCAGTACAAGAAAGGACTTCCTGGATTCATCTCAAGCTGTCTTTCTGGTTTTTACCAGTTTCTTATAGTAGCTAAATCAATAGAAAAACGAAAATACAAAAAAGCATGAAAACAATAGATTTAAGCATCAAAATAGGATTTTGTCAGCTCGATGAGCTATCTGAACAAGAACAAAAACTCATTAACGGTGCAATATCTGCCACCTCTAAGAGTTATTCGCCATATAGCAATTTTGCTGTAGGTGCAGCATTGTTACTATCTAATGGCACTGAAATACATGGTGCTAACCAAGAAAATGCAGCATTCCCCGTAGGCTTATGCGCAGAACGGTCTGCTATCTTTGCTGCCCAATCTACACAGCCAGACCAGCCTATCACTACCATTGCCATTGCTGCCCGCAACGGTTATGGCTTTACTAAAAACCCTATAGTGCCATGTGGCTCATGTAGGCAGGTACTCCTTGAGATGGAAGATCGCTATAAAAAGCCCATTCGCATTCTTTTATATGGTACAGAAGGTGTTTATGTCATCAACTCTGTTAAAGACATTCTACCATTACAATTTGTAGGAGAATCAATGAAATAAATTATACGAAATTACATCGTTTAAAAACTATTAAGACGAAGATAACCGTCTTAACATATATAAAACCAATTTAATAAACTAAAAAAAGAATATGGAATATCTACCAAAAGAACCAGCCATACTTGTTAGTGCAGTGAATATGCTGTTACGAGATGGTGAATTTGATTCATTAGAGTCGCTGTGTTATAACTTTAATGAGGACCCCACAGAGGTTAAAAAACGCATGAAAGAAGAAGGGTATATATATAGCGAGGAGCAAAAGCAGTTTCGCCCAGTGGGCTACGATGAGTAAAAAAATACTATAATCAGCCATAACTGCAATAATAAATAAGTGCTTTTTGCATACACTTTCCATAAATTCAAACATAAAAATATATGCCAATAGGAATTTCTAAAATATCCAATCATACACAATATAAGGGGAATAACACCTTTCAAAGCACCTCGCAGCCTCATCTCTCAAATAGCCTTTTAGCAAAGAAAGGTGCTGTTAAGGGAGAAAACAAGCTAAAACCGCTCTTAAAATGGCCTGGAGGTAAAGAGAAAGAGCTAAAGTTTATTATCCCCAATGCTCCTACTTTCAAAAATTATTACGAACCTTTTGTAGGTGGAGGGTCAGTCTTTGCAGCCTTTACCGCACACAGATATTTTATCAATGATAAGTCGGAAGAACTCATAGAGCTATACCATAGTATAGCTACTAAAGATATACACTTCTTCAATTGGGCATACTCTATTGACAAGATTTGGACTAAACTGTATCAGTTTGCTACACAAGAAACATTCCTAACACAGCTATATCAACAATTTCGCAAGGATGAAATAGATGAAATAACATTATTCTCAACTCTCGAATCGCATATAAAAAAAGAGGCAGAAAGTATCGATAACATCATCTCCTCAACCCTTAAATGGCATCGTAACAAGATACAATTTCTATTAGAAAGTACACTAAAAAGAAAGTTCCTTCGTATGAAAAAAATTGAAAGGGAACGCCTGCTAATGCCCGATAATGATATTCTTGACAATATCATTACCGCTTATATGGGTAGCTTTTATACTTATCTCCGACTTTTATACAATGACATACTGCTAAGAAAAGATGAGAAAGCACTCCATATAGCTCTCTTTCTCTTCTTACGTTACTACGCTTATAGCGGAATGTTCCGCTATAATGACAAAGGAAAATTTAATGTTCCTTATGGCGGAATATCATATAATAAAAAGACACTACACAAAGAATTAGCTTATTATCAGTCGGAAATACTTGCCAATAAACTTGCTTTTGCAAATATATCCAACTTAGATTTTGAGCAGTTCTTTCATTGTTTCCCACCTACAAAGCACGACTTTGTTTTTATAGACCCTCCTTATGATAGCGAGTTTAGCACCTATGCACAACATAGTTTTACTAAAGATGACCAAAAAAGACTGGCTCATTACCTAATCCATCAATGCCTTGCTAAATGGATGATGATTATAAAAGCCACTCCTTTCATTCTATCTTTATACGAAAATAAAGGACTAAACATTAAAGCTTTTGATAAGAAATACCAAGTGAGCTTTATGGATAGAAACGAAAAAAATACCAAGCACCTCATTATAACTAATTACTAAGATGATAACAGAAAGAAATCTTATCTTACCAAGTCTTTACCTAATGCAGGAAAGTAATAATGGAAGTATCAGTACAAGCGAACTCATTCCTCAGCTTACAGCTATTATGAAACCAACAGGACACGATAGTGAGATTATAGATAATAGGAATGATACCTACTTTTCACAAAAGGTAAGAAACCTAAAATCACACAATACACTTTCTAATCTTGGTTATGCCACCTACAATAAAGATACTGGGATGTATGAAATAACAACAGAAGGCATTGCTTATGTTGAGAAAAACAGAGATACGCTTGCATATCTTCTAAATAACAATTTCAACTATGATGATGTCGTTTCAGAACTTCAAAACGAAGAAACCAAACAAGTACTACTACCATATACCGAAATTGTACAAGAAGGTCAACAGGTTATACGCAACCAAGTAGTAAGGGTAAGGTCTGAAAAACTAAGAAATGAGGCTGTAAAATATTATAAAGCACAAGAGCTTTATCACTGTAATTGCTGTGGCTTCAGGTTTACATCTTTCTATGGTTATGAGGAAAAATACTCATGCATAGAGTTTCATCATATGAAACCAATCTTCCAATACAATGCAAATGATGAAGAAAAAACTATCAAAGAAGCCTTAAACAATCTGCTCCCTGTATGCCCTAACTGCCACCGTATCATACATAAAAAACACATACAACAAGCCGATTTACCTCAATTTGTCGCTGATATTGATGCGTGTAACCCAGGAAATAAATTCAAATCTATCCTCATAAAATAACACATCTCTGATGTTTCATCTAACAAAAGATGGTCTTTTGCAGCATAAAACACCATCTTTTGTTAGATGAAACATCAATTCTTGACAATAAAAATAATTTATTTTTACCTTATTTTTAATTTATTTTTCTATTAAAAATAATCTATTTTTTAAAACAATCTTTCGTATAAAGATGTAATAAACCTTATGTGTTAATAAGCAAACTATATCATTTTTTTTTATATTGTAATAATAAACATATTGGCAGCACTTTGCTTTCTTGGTAAGAAATAAGCAATAACAAAGAGCTGATGTGGCTTACTATTCGTCATAATATTTGCATACTCCGCTGATAATAGATAACTTTGCATAAAACAGAATATTACACGCACGGGCTGTGTGTATATCAAAGTTATCAATATATGGCAAAAAGTTATGATTTTATTGAGTTTTGATACAGAAGAATTTGATGTCCCTAAGGAGCACGGTGTGCCTTTTACACTTGAGGAAGGGATGGCGGTTTCTGTAGAGGGAACTACCAGAATACTCAACTGTCTGAAGGCAAACAACGTAAAGGCAACCTTCTTCTGTACGGGCAATTTTGCCCAAAACGCTCCGCATATCCTGCAACGCATAGTGAAAGAAGGGCATGAAGTGGCTTGCCATGGTGTGGATCATTGGCAACCTAAGTCGGAAGACATCTTCCTCTCGAAGGCTATCGTAGAGCGTGTCTCTGGTGTAAAGGTGTATGGATATAGGCAGCCACGTATGTTTCCTGTCTCAGATGCTGATATAGAAAAGGCAGGATATAGCTATAATTCATCGCTCAATCCTGCTTTTATTCCCGGTCGTTATATGCATCTTACTGACCCTCGTACGTATTTTATGAAAGGAAAAGTATTACAAATTCCAGCCTCTGTTACCCCTATAATACGTTTTCCGTTATTTTGGCTTTCACTTCATAATCTTCCACAAGCTCTCTATCATGCTATGGTGCGCCGTGTGCTGCGTCATGATGGCTATTTTGTTACTTACTTCCACCCATGGGAGTTTTACGACCTTAAAGAGCACCCAGAATATAAAATGCCATATATAATAAAGAAAAATAGCGGTTGGGCTATGGTACATCGTCTTGATAAGCTCGTTAAGATGCTAAAGGCGAGAGGTGAAGAGTTTGTTACATATAGATATTTTACAGAACAAAAAACAAAGCAATAATAACTTTTATGCAATGAGAAAAGTTACCATTCTTATTCCTTGCTATAACGAAGAAGCATGTCTTAACAAGTTATACACTGCCTTAGCAGACTTAATGTTGCAAAACAACAGCTACGCTTGGGAGATATTATTTATTAACGATGGTAGTACCGATCACACACTTACCACCATTAAGCAGTTAAGAAAGAAAGATAACCGCATTTGTTATATAAATTTGTCTCGAAACTTTGGCAAGGAAAATGCTATGTTGGCAGGGTTTGATAATGCCAGTGGCGACTGTGTTGTTATAATGGATGCCGACTTGCAGCACCCTCCTCACGTCATTCCTTTGATGCTTAAAAAGTGGGAAGAGGGATATGATGATGTATATGGTAAACGAAAAACAAGAGGGAAAGAGTCGTTTTTAAGAAAGCGTATATCACTATTATATTATAAGGTTTTACAACATTCTACACGTTACGATATTCTTGAAAACGTAGGCGATTTTCGTTTGTTAGACAGAAAGTGTATAACCGAACTGCAAAAACTTCGTGAAACAGAACGTTATACTAAAGGTATGTATGCGTGGATAGGATTTAAGAAAATAGGAGTGGAGTTTGAAACACAAGACAGGGCTGAGGGTAAAAGCCATATGTCTATACGCTCTCTACTATCTTTAGCTATAGATGGTATTACTTCGTTTACGGTATCTCCACTGAAATGGTCAATGGTTGTGGGAATGTTCTTTTCCGTTGTAGCCTTTATGTTTCTTATTTACACACTCATACACACATGGATATATGGCGACCCCGTACAAGGTTACCCTACTATGCTCACAGTAATACTTTTTCTTGGAGGTATACAGCTACTATCTTTAGGTATTATTGGTGTATACCTCGGCAAGGTGTTTAATGAGATAAAACATCGTCCGGTATATGTTGTTGCGGAGAAAGAGCTGGCGCCCCCTTATAATCATACACCATCATCTCATAGCAAAGCCTCAACCAAACAATAAGACAAGGCAAGGCTTTGAGGGCATATTGCTGTATAAGTCCACGTTTTATGCAAGGAGGGTAGAGGTCTGACGAGCCAAAACCAGAAATCATAAACACAAAAACAAGTAGTGCAACTCCCCACTTTCCACGCTTGCTTGGAGCTGAACACCACCAAAAGCTAACACCACAAAGGGCTATAATATAAGAACTCGACTCGCTGCCTGTGCTAAACAGCACTACAAAGAGCAATACCGAAGCAAGCAACGATAACCTAAAGCCTAAATATTTATATTGATTTATGCGCAGATATGGCAGAGCAAAAAGTAATAAAGATGGCAGTATTAACCATAAATCGGAATAGGTATTGTTACCTGAAATGCGACGAACTAATCCTAAAGCGGATATGTTTTGAGCGATGGAACCAATGTTTTCGCCATTTTTTTCTATCAGATTGGTAAACCATTCTTGATATTGCCCTAATATATATGCAGGCGAACTAATAAGCATTGGAGCTACAAACATTATTACTGCCCAAAACAATAACGATAACAAAAACTTACCTTTTTGCTTAGAAAAAAAGAAGAAAGCCAAGCCCACTATGCCATACAGCTTAACAAAGGTGCCGAGCATGATAAGAAAAGCTGCCCAAAAGTCGCGCTTATTCTCTATCATATAAAAAGCACCTATAATAATAGCGGCAATAGCAACATTAAACTGCTGCATAAAAAGGGCAGTAGAGAGCGAGTGAGCACAAAACCAAAAGAGAAATATCTTCTCGTTATGCTTCATGTTAGAACGGCTTACCGCAACAAAAAGCACCAACGATAAGCCCACACACCAGAAGAGCATACCCAGCCAATCGGGCATAATAGCAAATGGAGCTATGACTAACGAGAAAACAGGACCATAGTGATTAATATCAAAATACTCCTTAGGGTAAGCTTCATAAAGGGACGTTCCTTGCACGGTATGCCAATAAACTCCACGGAATATCTCAAAGTTATTATGCTGACGGGTAAACTTAAAAGCCCAAGAAAGAATACCTATAAGAACCCATACTCCTAAGAGTGTGCGCTTATCACTAAAAAAAGGGCGAGAGAAGAAAGTTTTAATATGCTTTATTATCATATTCATTTAAAATACATTTACTTAAATAATCTGTTTAAAAAGATTGTCGAAACAGCCGAATGACGATATGTCAAGTGGCTTTAGAGGGTCTAAAATCCAATAAAGTGGCGTATTATGATACATCGAAGCAGTAAGGCTAAACGTGCTCGGTGCACCTATTATATAATCGCAATGAGACAAAAGGCAAAGATCTTCTCCAGGATTGCCTGCTGGAAAATGCACATTACCATTGCCAAAAGCGTGCTTATAAGCATCTTTATCGAGCTTAGGATCATTGCCACAGATAAAGATTTTCACTGTTTTGTCGCGGTGTAAAGCAACAAACTGCCCTATAACGTGCATAAATTGGTCATCGTTATAATAATATTTGCCCCCTTGCCAACGTGCATAATCGCCTCGACGGATATGCACGCCCAACTTTATTGTACCTTGAAAAGGAGCCAATACAGCATTAATCTTAGTCTCAATAGCCGTATGAAAGCGGAAAAGCGATAATATTTCAGACTTATATTTTAAAAACAAGTCGTAGTAGCGCACATACCACCCCTCTACGAATAAATGTTTATGAGATGACATCAACGTTTCGTTAAGAGTATAATCACAATCTTCTTCATTGAAAGATACCGTTTTTAGCAGCCCCACTTTAGCACTATATTTGCCTAAGAGATAGAAAAAAAAGTTGTGATAACGCATGTTACAAATATCAAAATAAGGATATTTATAAGCAAAACGCATAGACATAGTGTGTTTATGATGCTCACGTGCCCAAGCATATACATGTGCATACTGAAGGATATTATTACACATTCTACCTTTATCATGTACAAAAAACATAGCTCAACTTATTCCTTTCTCTTGTTTTATAATGTTTAAATCGCGTAAATCAACTATACCTGTAGTTTTGTTTAGGCGAATGTTATACTCCTCATGTGTGCGTTTCCACCGTTTATGGCTCCATAAATATATACTTGGATCATACCTTATGCTATGCTCAAGAAGGTTAAAGTAAGTATCAGTAAGCTCATAGTCAGGGTATTTCTTAGGCTGATCGCTTATCTTTTTAAAGTTGCAGATATAGTATCCACGCTTCACTCTATGCACGTCGGCATAATATACCACCTGATTAGTGGTCTTTATCATACGTTCGGCTCCTGTAAAAACAGGTGTATCATGGTGAAGAAAATTTATCCAATGATGAATATTATTCCAAAAAGGAGCCTGATCGGCAATATATCCTACCACTACAGCTACAGATTTGGCACGATATTTTGCAATCTTTCTTAACGATTCGTTCATAGGGATACACACAGCACCATAACGCTGACGTACTTTTAAAAAGAGCTTATCAAATATTTTATTTTCTAATGGATGATAAATCTGCGTACATTTACCTTCCGACTTAAGCCAAAGAGGCAAAGAGGTAACCCATTCCCACTGCCCGTAATGACCTAAATATATGCCTATAGACCGTTTTTCTGCCCAATATTTGTCCATTTCATCGCACCCTGTGAATATCATACGGCGTTTAATCTCTGCCTTGCTCATAGTAAGCAGCTTAATAGTTTCTACAAAATAATCGCACAGCCAAGCATAAAAACTGCTAATAATATGCTTTTTTTGAGCCTCATTATAATCTGGAAAAGAAGAAGAAACATTATCCCATAACACTTTATAACGATATTTTGCTACTTTAGCTACAAAAAAATAAAGCACATCTGATAGCAAATAAAGTAGCCTTAATGGTAATAAAGAGAGTAAATACCAACAGAGGTAAACAAGTAAGTAAAGTATATTCATTGAGAATTAGTTTTGCGCAAAATTAGCAAAATCATTGCTATCCAACAAGTTTTTAATAGGTTATCATATAAGTATCATATATTTTATTTACCTTTGGTGCTTATAAAAAATGATATTTATGAAGACTCTACCTATAATAATAGGATATGATGCCAAAAGGATAGTGCATAACAGCACAGGGTTAGGTAATTATAGTAGGACACTTATCAAGAATGTTTTAAGCGAAAAAGATAAGCGTTTTTCTCTTCGTCTATATGCTCCAGATAAAGGTAATCACACTTTACGTGGTCAAATAAAGGAAACGGATCAGGTACGTTACGTCTATCCTAAAGGTAGAAAAGGGAAAATAGGCAAAGCATTATGGCGCTTTTTACGTATTAAAAAAGATTTAATTTCTGATGGAGTAAATATATATCACGGCTTATCAGGTGAGCTACCAAAAGGTATTAGCAAAACAGGAATTAAGTCGATAGTTACTATTCACGACTTAATATTTTTGCGTTATCCACAATATTATAGTTCGCTCGACTTGTTTTTCTATAAATATAAGTTTGCGGCTGCTTGTTTAGAGGCTGACCATATAATAGCTATTAGTGAATGTACAAAGCGTGATATTATAAAATTTGGAAACGTAGCACCAGAAAAAATCACTGTTATATATCAAGATTGTGAACAATCTTTTAAAGAAAAGGTAAACGAAGAAAAGCTCAAAGAGGTAAAAGAGCATTATCATTTACCAGAAAAATATATTCTTTCTGTAGGTAGTATAGAGGAACGAAAAAACATATTACTTGCTGTAAAAGCATTTAAAGATATAAAGACAGATGCTAAAATGGTTATTGTTGGTAAGCATACACCTTATACAAAAAAAGTAATAAGTTATATTAACGCGCATAATATGCAGGGTAGGGTGGTGTTTTTACACAACGTACCTTTCGAAGATCTGCCTTCTATTTATCAGCTTGCCCATAGCTTTGTGTATCCTTCACGTTATGAGGGATTTGGTATTCCTATTATAGAAGCCATATATAGCCAATTACCCGTAGTGGCTTGTACGGGTAGCTGTTTAGAAGAGGCAGGCGGACCATATAATATTTATGTTGGTCCTGATGATGTTATAGGTATGAAACAAGCCTTAACATCAATCCTTTCAGGAAGAAACAGAAAAGAAATAATAGAAAAAAGTAAAAATTATGTTCAGAAGTTTAGTACGCAAAAAGTAACACAAGAGCTTATAAACGAATATCTTAACATAGTAAATATAAAATAAAATAACACATACTCTTTAACAATATAACCTTTAAATGACAGCTAATTATACTCCACCCAAACATACTTTTATTCTTTTTACATTCTTAATAGGATTCATCTATAGATGCTTGACGGGGCTACAAGGTATAGACAATGTAGATGTTGGGTTCTGTAACACTTTCTATGAATGTATTTTTAAATATCCAGAAGCTAATAGTTTTAATTTCTTATATTATCTAACAGGTGTTATAGGAGGATTTTGGGAAATAGTTTTTGGCAATTACGGTCTGCTTGGATTTAGATTTTTTGAGGCCTTTACGCTAACTTTATCAATATTTTTGTTATATTCTATCTTTAAGAAATATATCCCATGGCAATATTCCTTAATAGCCATTAGCTTATGTTTTGTCTTCCCTACTATAACGGTTACTTTCCACTATGATACCTTTTCTTATCTGCTTATAGCTATTTCTGCCTTTTGTATAAACAAAGCTACGAAAGAAAAATATTGTATATGGGTCATATTATCTGGCTTTTTTATAGGCTTATCTATATTTGCGCGTATTGTTAATGCTGCTTTAATAGCCTTAATTATTATTCCGCTCTTTGTTTTTAAAAAACATGAAAGAAGTAAGATTAATATAAAAGCAGGTGTATGTTTTGCTATAGGTATAGTTTCAGGGTGCTTTTTAGCTGTTTGTATGTTATTAATATCTCATCAAGAAGCATATTATATAGATGCTATTCAACAGGCTTTTTGTACTTTAAGTAACAACAATGCAACACATAGTAAAGGAAATATTATATATAAGTATTTTAAAAGTGGAATAAACATTGCTTTAACAATAGTGGTATTATTAATAATAGCCAAACTAACAACCATTAAACAAATAAAAAAATATAAAGATCATATATTGACCAAAATATTATTGACTATTATTATATTCATTTTATCTTATACATCTCTGCCTTATACGGTAGCACTTGCATGTTCTTTACTTATCTGCCTATATGCTATTATAAATAAAAATATAGGAGAAGGAAAGGTTGTTGTTAGCTATCTCATAATAGCTACTCTTATATTTCCTATAGGAAGCGATATAGGTATAGCAGGAGTATATAACTGGATAGCAGGAATGGCTATTTTCCCCGCTGCTTATTGCTATACAAAGATAAGTAAGAAATGGAACTCTCTCTTGTTAATAACTATATTATGTATAGGATTATCTGGAATAATAAAACAAGCCTTTAAGGCATATGGAGCGGTTAAGCCACGATGGAAAGAAACCACTCTCGTGCAAAATGATAGGCTTAATATCTACACCGATTCTGCTAATGCTTTACAATATCAACAAGTTATAAAAGCTATTAACAAAGAGCAGGATAGCAACAGGCGGTTACTTTTCTTAATAAACCAAAAGTCGGAGTATTACTATGCTACCCATTCTTTACCTTTTTTAGGACATACACAAACTGTAATCTATACAGGGCAAAGCCTTATAGATAGATTAAACGAAAGGAAAGCGTTTTTTAAAAGTTATCCTTTAATAGTAGAATTAAAAAAAGTAAAACCTTTAAGCGAAACGGAAGAGGTAAGTAAACTTACTCATATATGGATGAAAAAACAAAAATATAGTGTTGCTTATAATGATAGTTATTGTACTATATATAAGCGAAAATAACGCAAGCCTATATAGTAAGGCTTGCGCTTGATGTTTAAGTTGTTACTCGAGAGCTATTCTCTTTGAGAAATCCTCTTATCTCTTCTAACATTTTTATAAGCTCTTCCATTTTAGAACAGCGGAGCATAGCAATACGCATTTGCTTAAAATCTGGAATGCCTTTAAATATTGGTGATGCTGCAAGATGACGCCGAGTGTGTAAGATACCACGATATTCGTCTATACGTTCCACATTAATGCGGAGCATTTCTTCTAACACATCTATCTTATCATCAAGAGAAAGTGATGTTTGGTCTTTACAAAAAAGCCATGGACACCCAAATGTAGCACGACCAATCATTACCGCATCTACTCCGTATTTATCAAAATGATCGTAAGCATCTTTTACACTAACAATATCTCCATTACCTATGATAGGTATTGTGATGTGTGGATTTTTAGCAACCTTTCCTATCAACGTCCAATCGGCTTTCCCTGTATACATTTGCTCTCTTGTGCGCCCATGTATGGTGAGTGCCTTTGCTCCACAGTCTTGTATTTGTTCGGCTAAATCAGTTATAATTAAGTTATAGTCGTCCCATCCTAAGCGTGTTTTTACCGTAACAGGCACATTAACAGCCTTTACTACTTCACGAACAATGTTTAAAAGTAGTGGGATATTTCTTAGTAAGCCCGCTCCAGCCCCCTTACCTGCAACTTTTTTAACCGGGCAACCAAAGTTAATATCAATGACATCAGGCTTAGCTTCCTCTACTATCTTGGCTGCTTCTACCATCGATTCTACATTATTACCATATATCTGAATGCCTGTAGGACGCTCATTATCGTCTATAATCATTTTCGATAATGTCGATTTTATATTACGAATAATGGCATCTGCCGAAACAAATTCGGTATAAACCATAGCTGCCCCATAACGCTTGCACATACTTCTAAACCCTATATCAGTAACATCTTCCATAGGAGCAAGGAATAAAGGACGATAACCTATATCTATATTTCCTATCTTCATAAGTGCAAAGGTAATAAAAAAGCATATATGACTAATGGTATAGAAGGTCATTTTGCAACCAAGTTGTAAAACATAACTGTTACTTTTGTATATTAATTATAAATATAACAAGTAAATATTAATGTCGTATGAATAAGAAATTGCTCCGTATTATCCTCACTGTCATACTTCTTTTAGGAGCATGGCTAATAGAAAAATACGCAAAGTTGCCCCTTTGGCAGCTACTCTTAGTGTATTTAATACCTTATCTTTTGATAAGCTATGATGTGTTAATGGAAGCTATAGAAGGCATCATAAAACGCGATCCTTTTGATGAAAACTTACTTATGGTGATAGCTACAGTGGGTGCACTTCTAATAGGCTTTTTACCTAATGCAGAGCCAGAGTATTTGGAAGCTGTCTTTGTGATGTTGTTTTTCCAGCTTGGTGAACTATTTGAAGATTATGCCGAAGACAAAGCTCGTGATTCTATAACAGACCTGATGGATCTTCGTCCTGATGCAGCTTATATAGAAAATAACGGAAACATCGAAAAGGTTAATCCTGAGGACGTGTCTATAGGCGATGTAATAATAGTGAAGCCTGGTGAAAAAATACCATTAGATGGTGTTATCTTAGAGGGTACTTCAAGCCTTAACACAGTGGCTTTAACAGGTGAAAGTATGCCTTGTGATGTGTCTAAAGGAGATGACGTTATTTCAGGAAGTGTCAATCTTTCTGGAGTGTTAAGAGTGAAGGTGTCTAAGATTTTTAGCGAATCTACAGCAAGTAAGATTCTTTCTTTAGTAGAAAATGCTAATGAGAACAAGTCTAAGAGCGAATCGTTTATACGTCGTTTTGCTCATGTTTATACCCCTATAGTTGTAATATTAGCCCTTGTTTTAGCATTTATACCACCTTTTTTCTCAGCTTCTTATAGTGCAGATTTTTCTGTTTGGTTACATCGTGCATTAACCTTTTTAGTAGTAAGTTGTCCTTGTGCTTTAGTAATATCTGTTCCTTTAACATTCTTTGCGGGTATAGGAGGAGCTTCACATAAAGGCATATTGATAAAAGGAGGCAATTATATGGATGCGCTTTCCAAGCTCCACACTATGGTTTTTGATAAGACAGGAACCCTTACTCATGGTACTTTTGAGGTTACAGCCATTCACCCAAACCAAATAAATGAGCAAGAGTTATTACATTTAGCAGCTCATGTTGAGCGTTATTCAAGTCACCCTATAGCTCTTGCATTGCGCGAAGCTTATGCTAAAGAGGCAGATGGATGCAGTGTAGAGAATGTGCACGAATTAGCTGGAAAAGGTATTACTGCTACTATAAACGGTAAGCAAGTGAGCGTAGGGAATAGGCGTATGATGCAACATTTAGGTGTAAACATTCCTATATGTAATTACTGTTCTACCCATAATACAGGTACTATTATCCATATAGCTATTGAAGGCTTATATGCAGGACATATAGTAATAGCTGATAAAATAAAGAGCGAAAGTGTTTCTTCTATTGCAGAATTAAAACATTTAGGAATAGCCAAGACGGTTATGTTAACTGGTGATAAAGAAAGTGTTGCAGCACAAGTAGCACAACAAACTGGCATTGATAGCTATCATGCAGAACTATTACCAAGCGATAAGGTAAGCTACTTTGAGAATATTATAAGTATTAAACCAAAAGATAAGACCATAGCTTTTGTAGGTGATGGTATTAATGATGCACCTGTATTATCGCGTGCAGATGTAGGGATAGCTATGGGCGGATTAGGTAGTGATGCTGCTATAGAAGCAGCCGATGTGGTATTAATGGACGATAATCCTGCTAAGATAGCTACAGCTATTAAGCTATCACGTCGTACCATTAATATAGCTAAAGAGAACGTGATATTTGCTATTGGAATAAAAATAGCTGTGCTTATACTTGCTACTATTGGGTTAGCATCAATGGGTTTAGCGATATTTGCAGATGTTGGCGTGATGATATTAGCTGTTATAAACGCAATGAGAGCTTTAAAAGCATAATTTGAAATAAAAAAAAATATGCGGTAGATGTTTTATTCTACCGCATTTTTTTTGTTTATATTTATAAAACATAACTATGTTATTTATGCAAAAGACATAAATATTGTTATTATTATGTAATAAGCATAACGTAAATAATATATTATTTCTACTTTTATAAAAAATAATTTTGTTTTATGAAACTATCCATATCTTCCTTTATTTATCCTGAAAGAATATTTTTATACTTATGCTTTTTTATATCTATTATTATTACAGTAGATGTAAAAGCGCAACAGATATTAGTATGCGATGCTATAAGTAGATTTCCTGTGCGTGATGTAGAGGTATGTGTAGATGGGCAGTTTATAGGTAAAACGATATATCTTGGTACTATAACGTTACCAAAGCAGTTTAAGCAAGCAAGTTTTAAAGCTAAGGGATATTCTTCAGAAAAACTTATCCGTGAAGAAGTTTTACGCGATACAGTGTTCTTATTTCCAAGCAAACATAGTCTCAATGAAGTAGTTGTAATAGGAAAGCACAAGCTCAATATAGATAGTTTATCACGCAATATGTCTAAAAGAGAGCTATATGATTATGGTTATTTGAAATCAAGCGGAGGTAGCTTTGATCTTGCTACTATACTTGATAGGCGACTTAATCGCGATAGAGAGCATGTTCAGCAAAATAAAGAAATAATAAAAAAGCTAAATGGCAAAAATATTATAGAACAAATATACACTGAGGAAATAGAAAAAAAGCGTGTGCTGGACGCTGCCTTTGAACGAAGGAAAATTCCTAAAGATACTATTTCTACATACTCTTTTACTACTAAACCACAAAATAAAAATAAATAATAGTTTTATTAAAAAAAACATTTTACAGAAAAGCTATTTATCATTTCTGTCTTATGATAAATAGTAAAAGATGTTTTATATTATTTTTTAGTTTTGTAGTGAGGTTATAAAGGTTATAAAAATGGGTATATACAAGCAGATAGGAATATAGTTTGTGCTATGAAATAAGTATTATATTATGTGTTTAGGTAACGATGGGGCGAGCTTATATACTATTGCATTATATAAAAAATGCTCACATCTATATATTCAGATGTGAGCATTTTAATATTATATTGATATATCTTCAGAGAGATATTAGAGCTGTGGACCAGCAGCTACAAGTGCTTTTCCAGCTTCGTTGCCTGTGTATTTCACAAAATTCTTTTGGAAACGAGCAGCAAGATCTTTAGCTTTCTCTTCCCACTGTGTAGCGTCAGCATATGTATCACGTGGGTCTAAGATCTTAGTATCAACACCTTCAAGCTCTGTTGGAACAACAAAGTTGAAATAAGGAATAGTCTTTGTAGGAGCATTGTTAATAGCACCACTTAAAATACCATCAATAATACCACGTGTATCCTTAATAGATATACGCTTGCCAGTACCATTCCAACCAGTGTTAACCAAGTAAGCCTTAGCACCATTCTTTTCCATCTTCTTAACTAATTCTTCTGCATACTTTGTTGGATGTAGCTCCAAGAAAGCCTGACCGAAACATGCTGAGAAAGTAGGAGTTGGCTCAGTAATACCACGCTCTGTACCAGCTAATTTAGCTGTAAAACCAGATAGGAAGTAGTATTTTGTTTGTTCAGCATTAAGAATAGATACAGGAGGTAATACACCGAAAGCATCTGCAGAAAGGAAGATAACCTGTTTAGCAGCTGGACCAGCAGATACAGAATTCTTCTTTAGTACGATATTCTTAATGTGATTGATAGGATAAGATACACGAGTATTCTCAGTTCTGCTATTATCAGCAAAATTTATCTTACCATTAGCATCAACCATAACGTTTTCAAGAAGAGCGTTACGTTTGATAGCAGCATAGATATCAGGCTCTGACTCCTTGTCTAAGTTGATAACCTTAGCGTAGCAACCGCCCTCAAAGTTAAACACACCATTGTCGTCCCAGCCGTGTTCATCATCACCTATAAGAAGACGTTTAGGATCGGTTGATAGAGTAGTCTTTCCAGTACCTGATAAACCGAAGAAAATAGTAGTGTTCTCACCGTTTAGGTCGGTATTAGCAGAACAGTGCATAGAAGCAATACCCTTTAGAGGTAGATAGTAGTTCATCATAGAGAACATACCTTTCTTCATTTCACCACCATACCATGTGTTAAGGATAACCTGCTCTTTTGTTGTTACGTTGAAAGCAACGCAGGTTTCAGAATTTAATCCTAATTCAGCGTAATTTTTAACTTTAGCTTTTGAAGCATTGTAAACAATGAAGTCTGGTTCCTGTGCCAATTCCTCTTCGTTGATAGGCTTAATGAACATATTTGTTACAAAGTGAGCTTGCCAAGCTACTTCTACGATGAAACGAATCTTCATACGAGTATCCTTATTAGCACCGCAGAAACCATCAACAATGAAAAGACGTTTGTTAGAAAGCTCTTTTTTAGCTAAGTCGTTAACTACAGCCCAAGTCTTTTCAGACATCTTCTTGTTGTCGTTCTTGTATTCTTCAGAAGTCCACCATACTGTGTTGTGAGAGTTTGCATCATCTACGATGAACTTATCCTTAGGAGAACGACCTGTATAAACACCTGTCTGCACGTTTACTGCACCAAGCTCTGTTACCTGACCTTTCTCAAAGCCTTCTAAACTTGCTTTTGTTTCTTCTTCAAACAATTTCTCGTAAGAAGGATTGTAAACAACTTCTGTTGTACCTGTGATACCGTACTTTTCTAGTACACTTTTATCAAACTGTGCCATTTTATAAAATGTATTTAGTTGGAAAATAATTATTCTTTTTTTTAATTTAATCTTATTTACTAAGACACCGCAAAGGTAGCATTTTTAATAAACTTGCCCAAAGATATATTTATAAATTCTATCAAAGTTAAGATATATGTAGGTTAAATAATTAAAAATAAGCATTTAACTAATTATATTTGCTAAATGTATATTGCAAAATAGAAATGAAATGCTTATTTTTGCCAAAATTTTGTATTATGCTTTATAATAAACGTAAAAACTTTAATGCCTAAATAGCTAATGGAAATTATCAACTTTTCGGAACAAAATTCCATAATTAATCAATATCTTGCAGAGATTCGAGATAAAGAGTATCAAAAGAATCGATTATTATTTCGTAACAATGTTTTACGTATAGGAGAGTTTGAAGCTTTTGAAATATCTAAAACGTTACATTATGAAACGAAAGAGGTTGTTACTCCTTTAGGTTTATCTAAAGTTAATGTTCCTTCAGATAAGATAGTTTTAGCAACAATATTTCGTGCGGGTCTTCCTTTCCATAATGGTTTTCTTAATATATTTGATCATGCGGGAAATGCTTTTGTAAGTGCTTATCGTGAATATAAAGATGAGGCTCATCACGAAGTAGGTATTCATGTAGAATATTTAGCAACACCAGAAATTACTGGTAAAACTTTAATTATAGCTGATCCTATGCTTGCTACAGGAGGGTCTATGGAATTAGGTTATAAGGCTATTCTTACTAAAGGTATTCCTAAACATGTGCATGTGGCTTGCGTTTTAGCAACCCCTGAAGGCATTTCTCATATTAAAAAGACATTCCCTGATAAAAATACTACAATATGGTGTGGAGCTATAGATGAAGGGCTTAATGAGCATAAGTATATTGTACCAGGTTTTGGTGATGCCGGAGATCTTTGTTATGGTGAGAAAATTTGATAAAAAATCATTCTTCATCACCTATTTTAAGTAAAAAGGAGATAGTTGATATATATTCTCTTATGGTATGATTTTTATGCTTCTTTAAGAGAAATAGTATGTATATTTCTGCTAAAAGAAAGTTTTGAAAAATAAGTAATACATTTATTTAACATATTAATTACTTCATAAGATCATCTAATGCTGCATCTGAATCTTTTAATGAGAAAATCAAAGTTTTCAGAGCATCACTAATGGGTATCGTTGATGAAAAATTCTTTCTGTATAGACTTGCAAAGATTTTTATGCTTATCCCCACTAAATTTCCATTGAGCCAATCTATCTGACTATAGGGTATCATTTGATGACTCTTAATATTGGCGATGCCAAGTGAAATGCAATGAAATTATGGGTCAGTCGTAAAACCCAGTTGCAAGCCCTCTCCTCTCAGGCACATAATTTCATAAGTATTTGTTATCTTT